>JANQST010000488.1 GCA_028279155.1 Cyclobacteriaceae bacterium | reverse complement strand
TAGCTTCAAAAAATTTGTTCTTATTGAATTCGGGAATCACTTTGATCAAGGCATTTGTGAATTCATCAAAGAAGCCTTCATTGTATACATTTTTTAATGGTTCAGCCATCTTGTTTCTGTTTTTCGGCCAAAGAAAACGAGACCAGTGACAACTGTATGTCACTGAATGTATGAAAAATGGGCTTTCTAACATTAAAATATTGATTTTGAGGCATTTATCGTAAAAATTGGCCTATCCATAGAATTATCAATTGATAATATTTAAGGACTTTCTATATTAGCATCGAGTGAGATTTTGACCAGCAAACCGAATTCTGATACTCATTTTCAATTTTTTATGTAGAACCTAGGTTCGAAGAACCTGTCACCAACTATTGCCATGAAAATTGAAATGAAGAGGTATACTGTACTTACCATTATTACCATTTTATTCCTCCAATCATTCAGCTTAGAAGCTCAGAGTAACAAAGATCTCAACCTATTCTTTAGGCTCAGCGACTACTATCTGAACAAATATGTGTACCACGGAATGGTAGACTATAAATATGCGAATCGTTACTCCAAAGAAATTGATGCACTTTACGATTTGATTGGAAAAGTTGACCTGAGCGCTGCTTCCCAAAATGAAAAGATTGCATTTTGCATTAATACATACAACATTCTGGTCATCTACCAGGTAGCGAAAAACTATCCCATTTCAAACCCACTTGATCACGATGGTTTTTTTGATAAAAACACACATCTAATAGCTGGGGAAGAGTTAACGCTTAATCAACTGGAAATTGATCAAATGCTGCGACAATTCGAAGATGCAAGATTTCATTTCGTACTTGCATGCGCAGCAAAAAGTTGTCCTCAGCTTGCTGATTTTGCTTATAAACCAGAAAATGTAGACAAGCTTCTTCAAGATCGCACGGTGATGACTCTAAATGATGACAACTTCATTCGCATCGATCATAATGCGAAAAAAATCATGGTGTCTAAAATATTTGAGTGGTACGCTTCTGATTTTGAAAACAAGGAGGGAAGCATTCGCAACTACATCAACAAATTCAGAACTGAGCAATTGCCTGCTGATTACACCATTGGATATTATGAGTACGACTGGACGCTGAACGAGAAAAAATCGTAATCCGCCTAAATATTTCACCTTTTAACCAACTACACAAATGAGAACTTTCAATCGCCTATTCAATCAAAATGTGATCAAACTATGTTTATGCCTGTTTGGAATAAACGTGATGAACATATCCGCCTTTGGTCAGGTTTTAACAAGCGGTTTTAATGCCGGCAAAGGAAACCTGAACATTGCCTTCTCTTATACTCATGAGAAGTTCGAGGAATTTTACAGGGGTCAGGAAAAAGTTGTTTTGCCTCTACAAGACGTCACAATTCAATCGTATGGCCTTTATATGGAGTATGGGGTTTCAGACAGATTTGATGTCATCGCCAATTTACCTCACATAACTACCACTTCGGAAAACACCGCAATGGAAAGTATGAGCGGATTTCAAGATCTGTCACTTCAGGTTAAGTACGCCTTAATAAACCCCGGAACTCAACCTTTCTTAGCTACATTAACTGCCGGGATCATCATTCCTTCCAGCGATTATAGTGCTGTTATCCCAAACACTATTGGAACGCATGCATTTTGTAAGCAGCTCAGTGTCGCAGGACTTTACAAATTTGGGAAGGGATTATTTGGAGAAGTTGCTTCGTCCTTCATTCACAAGAATGAAGACGCACCAAATGCCTTCGTTAGTTCTGCCAAAATTGGCTGGGCGTCAAGCAAAATTTACAGCCACGCCTGGTACGGAAAACAGGTAAGCTTCAATGGAGTAGACATGGGTGATCCCGGATCCACATTCCAGCAAATCAACGTGAATTTTGATAAGATTGGTGCCTACATCTCTTATCGGTTGATTGACCAGATGAGTGTTGGAGTCAGTGGCGGGATGGTCCTTGGAGGCACAAATGTTGGCAAGGCGCACTTCATTAGTATTGGAGTCGTGGGTAATTTGTAAGGGTTTTACAACCAGGCAGTTTCGTTGTATTGCTTATTGAATTTGCCGGAACACGTTCTTTCCGGTTCCCTGTTCCCAATTGAAATTTTCAA
This sequence comes from Cyclobacteriaceae bacterium, assembly GCA_028279155.1. Taxonomy (GTDB): domain Bacteria; phylum Bacteroidota; class Bacteroidia; order Cytophagales; family Cyclobacteriaceae; genus Ekhidna. The sequence continues at coordinate 1,987 of JANQST010000488.1, read as the reverse complement.
TCAACTCAATACTTCCATCTGGACTGATCGAAATATCACAAACAGATTTACCACCAGCGATGTTACCATCAGAGTGTTCCTGGGCATATCTAAACTGAAGTTGGTGTTGGTTAAATTCTCCAACAAGTAGGCCTCGTTCCACTCCTCCTCCGGAATACCTTGCTATAACTCTTTCTCCAGTTTGATTGAATTTGAAGATGGTTTCATGATTCACTACTCCATTTCCGGCAGTTTCAACCACATTCATTTTAACGTTGTGAAGATTGATTTTCTGTTTCATATTTCTCAATTAATGGCACTAAGTGCTATTTCATAATGGTTGACATGCTTATCGTAAGAAAGCAACATGTCTTTCGCGACATCCGGCACAACAGCTTTATCAATATCATCACCGGCAAAACCTTCGATGACATCCATCGATTGCCAGGTAGAAATAACGATAAACTCAATGCCTGAGTCCACCTCTCTTTTTAATACATGTACGTCGATAAATCCCTCAACTCCTTTGAGAACACTAAATGTGTCTTCTTCAAGATGTTTCAAATAGGAAGTGGCTTTTTCTTTATGTGCAACTCCTTTCCAATGCCTGGCTATCATGATTTTAATGATTTAGATCTAAACGCTTTAAGAAACAAGGACAATAGGTTTATCAGCCCTGTTAGACTTATAAATAGTAAAATATAATACCCAGCAAGCAAACCAACATTTAATCCGGAAAAAGCAATCCCGAATGGAATCATGTGAAGAATGGCTACTGCATCGGGGCTAGACAAAACACTATCCTTATAATCAATGTAGAAAATTATTCCTGTCAAAAGTATGATCGCTAGTGATATTATCGCTGGTTTTACGAACTTCGAGAACATAAGTAATTATTTCGTTGATAGACCAGTCAGCTAATTTAAAGATTTAACAAACCAGCATTGGCAAAATACTTCTGCTCTCTCCTCGTACTCACTCACTTTACCCTGTTTTCCCAGGAAATCAAGGAAAACCCGGACCATACCATCGACACAGTCCATGTTAAAGGTGATCGATTCATTTTCATTGGTGAAGATGCCTACTATGTAAGAAATGACTCAACTCTTTTCCTCCCAGATACGGTGGAGTTTTACATAAGAAAAAACAATATGGAACGTACGGATGCTTTTTACGAGAAGTTGGAGGGAAAAATGACGAAACGAAAAGTTTCTCGCTTAATGTACGAACAGCTTTTCAAGAGTCACAAAAAAGATGAGCCACATGATGAGGGATCAAGCAGCCAGCGATTTATCGCTTATGAGCGTGAGCGAATCAAGAACGTACGCTATAAATACCTAAATGTTTTTGGCTCAGACATAAATGATACTACGGTAAGTACTTCCAACAAATGGGTAGATCTACTCAATAAATCCCACATACACACACGGGAATGGGTGGTAAGGAAAAACCTGCTCTTCAAACCAGGAGATCGGATCAGTCCTGATGCCATGGTCAACAGTGAGCGATTGTTACGGCGGCAGGCGTTTATAAAGGATGCCCGAATCTATGTGGATGAGCGAGTGCGGAATCGGGAAGCAGACCTGATCGTCACAACCAAGGATGTATTTCCCTATAATTTCTTACTCAATCCAAATAACAACAATGGAGCACGATTCGGAATAAGCAACATCAACATTGCGGGAATTGGCCATGAGCTGGAATACAACAACATTAAAGACGGAGGTTCGGAATTTTTCTACCGGGTGCGAAACATCGAAGGAACGTTTGTAGATGCAGAATTGAATTTTTCGGATCATTTCAGAAAAACCGGTGTTGGATTGTTTCTCAATCGCGAATTCGTTACTCCTGAGACCAAATATGCCGGTGGGCTTTCCATCAGTGGATACGAGTTTGGTGAATTTGACTTTGATCCAACCACTGATGTCACATCCACATTTACATACAACCTAAACTATCGTGACTTTTGGTTTGGCCGAGCATTTACCACCTCATTGATTTCAAATGT
>JANQST010000479.1 GCA_028279155.1 Cyclobacteriaceae bacterium | reverse complement strand
CATCGCTACCGTTCTTACTGCTTCCTCTCCAAGATGCTGTTGAACCTCCAAAACAATCTCTGTTCCGTCGGGCCTTACAAGTGTTAAAGCATCCATGATATTAGGAAGTTTGGCATCCTCCGCACTGAAGCTAACATCCACAACAGGGCCGATTACCTGGGTTACTTTTCCTTTATTCGCCATTATTTCTTTGATTTATGAAATGGGGTGTTTGAATTTTGGTGCGAAATTACAGGAAAAATCTTGAAGGAAAAAGACTCTTTCATCTATGAATTCGGAATTTTTTGGATGAATTTTTCCTGACACGATTTACAAAGCCGTGGTCTTACTCCCAACATCAATTTTCTGCTATATTTTACTCTCGAAAAATGTCAAATTAAATCATGTTCGTAATGCTAGGGTTCTGGTCCATCTGGATTGTTGACAATGCAAACAAATAAAAATTCCATTGTCTAGACATCCATTTACAACCTAAGATGATTCCATTTTTTTGGTACGACCTTATCATCATTCCAGGGATTATTCAGGGAATCTTCCTCGCATTCTTTTTGCTGCGAAACAACAGAACCAATCAAAACGCCACAAAAATTCTTATTTGGATCTTGTTCATGGCGGCATTTATGTTGATTGGAAGAATGTTCTGGTTAAGATATCCTTCAGAGTGGCCTATTCAAATGTCCTTAATTGCAGATACTACTATTTTCATCTTTGGACCACTTTTCTATTTCTATATTAGGCGACTCCTTTTTCAATCCACTACCAATCAAAAAATCCCGTCTTTCCATTTCATTCCAGCGGCCTTTCATTTAGTGAAATCTCTTTACTATCTAACAATGCCTCAAAATGAATTTTTGAAGTTTTTATGGGAAACGAGATACATCGATTATCGACTCACAGAAGGGGTCGCAATTCTGTTAAACTTTATTTACTGGATTCTGGGCTATCGAATGATCCGAGCATATATCAGAAATGAGAAAGATCAAGTTTCAAACCTTCAAGGTGCTGTCGCTTTTCTTAAATACTTCCATCTTACAGTTATTCTGCTCCTCGTCTTTTGGTCAGTTAGTTTTATTAGCTCTACGTGGCTTAGTCAACCTTTAAGGGTTATCAACTACGATTCTGTGTGGATCGTCATCTCATTATTCACGTACGTAGTAGGTTATTATAGCCTTAAACAGCCACAGTTATTCCAAATGTCAAAAGAACAGGTAAGGAAAACATCTGCCAGAATGAGTCAGAAAGAAGTTGATCTGCTTACTAACAAACTAACCCAATTAATGGCCAGTGAAAAACCCTATTTAAATAGAGATTTGACCCTTTCTGATTTAGCAGCAAAACTTGAGACTTCCCAAAACAACATTTCCTGGTTGCTAAATGAGGTTCATGGTAAAAATTTCTATGACTACATCAACCAGTTTAGAATCAATGAATTCAAGTTAAAGGTTTCCAACAAAGAGCACATCAAAAAAACCATCTATGCACTGGCATTGGAGGTCGGATTCAACTCCAAGTCCACTTTCAACAAGTACTTTCAAGCTGAAGTCAACGATGCCCCAAGCAGCTATATAAAAAAAGTTATGGCTCAGGAGGCATAAAAAACCCGAATGATTTGGTTCGAGTGTACCCATACGGTCGATAGAATTTGTCCTATTAATCAGTTTTGATTCAAAATATTCTTTTAAATCAAAATGAAAATGACTAATTCAAACACTATGAAGAAATTCATGTATACAGTTTTTCTTCTTTCCTCACAGCTCATTTTACTTTCCTGCTCAAACGACGAAGGCCAAGATGTCACCGAAGATCCAGACCCAGAAGAACCTAGCGTTCCGGCTTCAGCGGTGACTACTCTGGTCGAATCCCTAGGAGCTAACGACGGTTTAGCGATTGACCAAAATGGAAATGTATATGCATCAAATTTTGGAAACTGGTCTGCTACCGGTGGTTCTGGTGCAGTTATATTGAAAATCACGCCTGATGGATCGGTCACGGAGTACACCAATGGATTATCTGGTCCTCTTGACATTGAGTTTGACGAAAATGGTAATCTCTTCGCCGTGAATGATAACAATGGAACAGATGGGGATGTCATCCAAGTTATGTCCGATGGGAGCTTTCAGGAGTTGGCCACAATTCCCGGATGGCCCGCAGGAATTGTATCTGATGGTACTGGTAACTTATTTATATCCAATTACCTGGGTTCGACC
>JANQST010000445.1 GCA_028279155.1 Cyclobacteriaceae bacterium | reverse complement strand
ATGCGGGAGTTTTGCAGGTAGGCTGGTATTAATTAGCCACTTGAAGGGGCCTTCACAATCTCCAAAAGATAGTATTCTACCATACAAGGAAAAAATTCTTCCTTGTTAAGATGCGTAAAAGTGATATGCACAAAAGCGCCTTCTGAATATTCAATACACTTTTTGCCTGACAATTTATTATTGCCCTTTATTTCGATTCCTTTGCTTTCTTGCAGTCGCTTGTAAGCCATGATTTTACTTCCGTTCAGCTTGTTTTCCAGGATAGCCTGCTGGTTAGCTACTTTTATATTATGAAAGGACATAACGATTTGATTGTAATTGATTTGAATGGTTCAACTGGTTTGTGGTCCTGACCCACTACAAGGGGAAAAAGTACTATTGGTGCAGACTGCAATGGGTAAGGGGGCTCGTATTAGGTCCTGGACCTTAAATGGGCAACTCAGTATCTCGTAACTTCAAGCGATTGAGCAGGGAATTGTATCTTTCCATCTGCTGCTGTTGATGCTCTTTAAGGGATGAAACGCCTTCAATACCCAGGCAATCAAAAAGGTCAGCTTCGACTGAAAGGATTTCTATATACAAGTTTAGCCTGGCTTTGTGTTTTTCCGAATACTTGTAAGCTTGATCTTGCGGATTGCCAAAGTAATAGTCTCTTTCATCTGTTAAGAAAGAAGCAGCGTCATTATAACCATCTGATAACATTGTAATTTGTTTTATATGTTAAGTCCCTGGCAACCACACCAGTGAAAGCGGTACATTCGGTTGGACTGGGGGTAAATGCAAGGGGCCAAGCCGGTTTACGTGTGACGGGAGGTGAAAGGGGTAAATAGGCTTGGATACATGATACCCTTGTATTTCCCAAAAGGGCAACCGGAACTTTGCTGCAACCTGTGTGCTTGCATGCCAGATGAGCACCAGATAATGCGGGTTTCGGAAAAGTGTCCTTTGAGTTTTGTGCAATTCTTCCCCTAGAATACTAGAAGGGACATCAAGATCTTTCTTTGATTAATTGAATGATTGAGCTGTATGTCTCTATTCTGAACAGAGTTTCTGTCATTTCCGAACCTCTACAAGTTTGATAGTTGATTATCGAAGTTTCTAAGGATTTTTTCAATGAATCTAAGTTTCCATAATGGAGCTTTGTCAGCTTATCAAGTTTTTCTTCGAGGTACGACTTTGTTATGAAAAGGATATCGTATGTAATTTTCATTCCTGCATGGACGTCTATCCATGAAAAACTCTGCTTTTCCAAATCGCTTCTGATCTCTCTTTTGTAGAATTCTTTGCTTTGAGGCCTGATCAAGGGCAGTGAGAATTGAATGATTTCATCAATATTATCACCTTTAATCAGTACTTTTCTGTCCGAACGAATAGTCTTAGCAACCATGATTAGAAATTTTGATTGAAACATAATTTGGACCGAGTTTTATCCGGTTTTGATCATTGTGCGAGCATGGGATGCTTTTTTCCTGGTTATGGCGGGTTGGATTGCGAAGTGCTAAAAGGGAAAAAAGCAGAAGACCAGGTGAAGCAAACTTGATCAAGCTAACCTTCTAAATTGGACGCTGAGGCAATGAGAATGAACCGGATAACTTTGTTCAATTATGTTGTAAAAAAATGCTCATGTAGAGGCATAACGGCAAATGACACCATTGGCTACAATTTTGAGCCGAAGGGGTTTCAAAGCATACTGGACTGATTGAGAAGAACGTAACGTAGGTTCTACGATGTAGGATGACAGGTGAATTAGGTAAAATAGGACATTTTAGGTATGATTAAGGTGGCGCAAAATTGGGATCGAAATGAACGGGGAAACAGAAGGCTTTCTATGACTATCGCTCTTTTTTTTCGATGGATCCGTCTACATATATTGGATGTCGAATTAGCTCCAGATTCTATACACTGTAGTAGCACCCGTGTGCTGCAGGGTCTTCTTGTGTAACAGGCGGAGATAAAAGTCTTATTTCACCTAGCCATTGTTTTGCGTAATTAATCAAACACTTTGCTAAATTTAGGTATTCTCAAATGAAGAAATAAAAGCATGACTACAGAGGATCTAGCTGAAAGTATAGATGATATTCAGTGTCGATTTAAAATTGACAGAACTAATAGATGAAGATCATATGAGAAAAGCCGAACAAGAGTCTAATATAAATGAACGCATGGAAGAAATTAAGTTAAGAATAGAACAAGCAATTAAGAACTATCTTAAGAATCCAACTGATGTTGTTCCTGAAGATGGAATTTTTGGGGAAACTAAGGCAAGATTGAGAGCTGTTCCTAAATTAATGGAAAATGCTACTGATGAAGCGATCAAAATAGTGAATGCATACTTGGAACAAAATGGTGATAAGAATAAGGAAGAATTGGAGGATTTTATTCAGAAGCTAGTTCTTAAGCAATATCAAGAAATCATCTTAAATAGTTCTAACTACAAGCAATGAACGAATGAAAGACCAACCTGAAAATTCACAACATTATAAATCTGGAGATAAGGTAATAGACAGATGGGGTGAAAAATGGACGATAGCAGGGCGGTATGATATTTTTAGTCCAATTAGATACGATGTGAAGGAAAAAAAGAATGGACCATTGAATCAATCGGATATTACTGGAAAAGCCTAATTAAAAGAAGAACATGAAATTACTTATTGACCTTACTAACAATGGAAAACAATATGTTGAAATGAGGGGTCAAAGGAAAAAGCTATTCGCGGCGATGGTAGGGAAGTTGACGTCCTTATCAATGAGGTAATAATGTCAGTCTTCGGGTATGTGAAGTTTATCTATATGTCCTGTGACCTTAGTAACTGCCTGTAACCAAGGTGGCCCAAACCCTCCAAAACAAGATAGCAATGCACCAACACCCAAGATTATACCTATAGTCCGTCTCGCCATTCTTTGGGCCTTTTTCAAATCAAATTCATCTTCTTTGATGGCATTGGAGGGTGGAAAAAATTTTCTTGAAACTATACAATATGTCCATCCATACTCCCTTTTGACTGTTGCTTTCTTCACTGGGTCATATCCCCATCCGACTTTCCATATATATTTTCCTTCAATAGTTGACCATGTAGTACAATCATCGGTATCTTCAATGATTACCTTTATACCGTCCAACGTGCGGAAGTTTCCATCACTTGACCAAAAGATTGAGCCATCAGGTAATTGTCCCGAAACATTATACCACATATTTCAGGTGCATCAATAATTAGGCCATAAAACTAGGAAGGCCCTAAAGTGTAGATATTATTAGTGTTCAAGTACTGAAGCATAGTGCCAGTTGTCTTATAAATTGATGGATTTGAAATACAATATTATATTAAATATAAATTGCAATGTCGTGGGTTATTCAAGAGATGCATAGATAATTTCAGGGCCTTTATCCAAAAATCCTCCCTCTAAGTATTTCAACGGGCTTTATTGTCATAATTTATCTAAGTGCAAGGTATCGTTTGAAATGTGCAAAATCACCTCTTTTTGAGTTGAAAGTTCATTTAAAAGATGGATTCTAAGGCTGAAAAATACCCAAGGTTGGGTATTGTAAATATTACTTCTTTGAGTTAGGATTATGAATTATCTCGTTGGTGCATAATGAGTACTTTATACCTCAAGGGCCTTTGCTGGATAATCGGGATAAATACTACTTAAATATGGAAATCAGCTAAATTAGGAAAAAAGTAAAGTGTTGTTCAAGTATCACAAAACGAAGCATTATTTATTAATAAACTCTGCGCAAGAATATTTATTAAATTGAATCAGGAATATGAACATTTTAGTCCTACTAAGTCAGCAGTTATGTGCCAAATGAGAAGTATAACTATGTATGTTATGGCATTGTCCTTTGTGGTTTTGGTTGGTTGCACTCGCAAGGTAGCCCCTCAAGGTAAGAAAGTCCCCGAAAAGCTCTCTTACACAAAAGAGAATATGCGTAGGTTAGTATTTCACCTGAAAGAAAAATTAGAGGATATACCTCAGAATGCTAGTGAAGCTGATCTAGATATTAAGAACATCTATGGTGCGGCGATACCTCAACTTGCCAATGCCATTGATGAATTCTACACTTTAATAGAAGCAAACCTATCTAGACGTGATTTACGATTTCTTGATGAAATGTACGAAAAAACCGGTTATTATAAGATGTTAGACGCAGCATTAGAAAACAGTTTGCCATGTACAATAATTGGTGTCCTTGCAAAAATGACAAATTTAGCTAACGAAATAGTTGAGGAAAGTTGGTTGACAGGGAAGCTCTTCGATAAATCGCTCAAGACTATCAATACTGCAGTCAAAGATTTGAAAGACAATATTTGTAAAAAGAGGAGCTGAATGGGGGAAATAGAGTCTTTAGTTCAGCCATTTCATCTGACTTAAGACTTATGAAACAAACAATAGATGTCACTAGATTATGAGTAAGAGTAATAAAGGGCGAATCTTTTATAAAGAGAATCGTGAATGGATCACTAATCATGTTCTAAGTATTTTTTTGGACATGAATATAAATCTTGAAGTAGGCACATATATAGATGGTGAATGGTTGGATCAGGATGGTGCGCATCATCGTTTAGTTAGCGTAAAAGGAAAAATTACAAAAAAGTGTTGAATGTAAGATGAATCGAAATGAGGAAGTCTGATCGTTTTATCGACTATTATGTTGATGGAGACATCATTATCAAGGACTTGAATAATAAATGAGACCTCACAAAACGAATGATATGAGTGAATTGAGAGAATATATTCGAATAATACGTAAGTTGAGATTGGAGTTATATCCTGAATCTTACAGTGATGAAAAAATTGCAACTCTGATAAAGGATGTTGATAGGGTATTAGAAAATCAACTCCCGAACGATCTACATGAAGTTTGGGAAAAGGATTTTAAATACCTACTTCCCTTGAAGAACATCGATGATCTAAGCCAGTCTCGTGCTGATATGAGAGAGGCGCGTGCTCTTCTCACAGAGATTATCTTATCCATCCAAGATCTTCTAGAGTCGCAAAGAAATTAGCTTTAAGTATCACAAAACGAACTATGCTTAAGAAAAAAGAAATAAAAGGAGAGGAAATACATGTTCCACCAATTGCTCTCACTGTGTCATGGTTTTTTTAAAATGTGAATTACACCAACAAGCAAAATAGGGTCAAAACGTCCCTTCAAATACAGAAGAGGCTTATTTCACTTACTTTCTTGATACCACAAAAAGATCATTTAAAAGATAAGAAACCACGAATTTTAAGCAAAAATCTCATATTGGCTCACAGCCTCAAACTCAGACCTGCACTGTTAGTTATTCCCAGGGTGAAAGGCCTGCATATATTTAGCAGGTATCTTCTCTTCCAGCAATTTTATGGTACGTGCAAAGCGTTCCATGTCCCAGGTATCGAGCCAATTCTGAAATTGTATTTTATTCACCACCGTATTTCCAAATGGATCCGAGCGGCAGTAAAAATCATACAGTATTTCATCACCGTGGGGATCATTTTCAATAGCCTGATACGTTAATTCAGGGCGATTCTCTAGGTCGTAGCAGTACGAATGCAACCGGTAGGCTCCATCTTTCAGGTATTTGTACTGGACTACAAAGTCGATATCCTGGTAGGCGACCAGTTGTAAGGACATAGCAAATTTAGTATCCTTTTTGTCTTCATCTCTCAGGTGCGTCACTACTGCATCGAACCAACGTTCCATTTCCGTGTGAAACAATAGTTCTTCTTGGGTGAGCCCCGGTGATGAGGGGAGATCCTTCTCAAAAGACCTGTTAATAACTACTTCAAAAACTTGTTGTATAGATTGCCATAATGCGTTTTTGAAGTCATCTGAGAA
>JANQST010000441.1 GCA_028279155.1 Cyclobacteriaceae bacterium | reverse complement strand
ATCCAACATTTACATGAAGCGCTATATAAAAACCTGGTCATTCATCATTCTTCTGCTCGTACTCCAATCGGTGGGTGCTCAAACCCCAGCAGACACGCTCCGTGTATTGTTTGCAGGAAATAGCTACACCTATTATTCTGACTTACCGGGATTGGTGTCTCAGATCTCGGAAGGCACTAAAATCAAACTAATTACTGAAGGGAGCTTAACTGGTGGAGTAAGCCTGAAAGATCATTGGAATGGTGCCAGGGGATTGAGAACCAGGTCAATGATAGAAAATGAATCCTATGATATTGTTATTCTTCAAGAACAAAGCCTGGGAACGATTCGAAATGCTGATGCTTTTCATCAATATGCAGAGAAGTTATGCGACTTGATCAAACAAAGCGGAGCAACACCTTATTTCTATGTAACATGGTCCCGAGAAAGCAGACCTGCGGATCAGCGAATAATAAGCGAAGCATATCGAAAGGCGGCAGCAACTAATAATGCTGAATTAGTCCTTGTAGGAGAAGCCTGGAAGATAGCCAGGGATGATAATCCCAGCATGAAGCTTTACAGCTCAGATGGAAGTCATCCGACAAAGGTGGGGACCCTTCTTGCGGCATGTGTTTTCGCTCAAAAAATAACTGGACAACTCCCTAAAAAACTTAACAATCAATTTAAGATCTTCAGCATTAGAGAGGACAGAAAACAAACGCTGACTTTTAGCGATGAAGAAATTGAGTTTGTCCATAAAGCAGCAAGACAACTTACGTCAGATCAATAAATCATTCCCGGTTAAACATTCTCGGGTTTACCGAACAGGTCGATAAGGTAAAGGTGTCATCATCTGAAAACTGAATTCTGAATTCCTTGTACTTAGACAAACAAAAAACATTCTCGGCAATAGGTACGAGTTCAAATTTTGCTTCACCATTGATATAGAAAAGAACATCGTTAAGCAATTGAATGCTTCTCTCCCCGTCCAGAGGATTGCGATAACTGCCCTGGAATTTTTCCATAGCTGACTTTTCCATACTGTAAGCTAAAGAAACAATCGCATCTTCCTCCTCAAAAATCAACGCTTCGATATCGCATGTGATCGGTACTGATCTCACGTCTTCATTGTTGCCCAGTATGGCTATAAAAACTTCTTCTTTTGGATAGTAAACAATCCGGCTATCGTAACCATGTGTTCCGCCATTATGGTTGTACATGGTTTTTCCATTCTTTTCAAGGATTTGCCAGCCAAGACCATAGTTGTTTAGAAATGGGTAAAACATCATTCTGCGGGTGTCCGCCCCGAGTATGGCATTTGAATTCAGTGCTTTCAGCCATTTCAACAAATCATTTGCGGAGGATAAAATACCTCCTGTTGAGTATCCGGCAGGATCTTTCAAAGCATCATTTACCAGTCTTCCATCTGAGAATTTATAGCCTTCCGACCGGTTCGTAATGATCATTCGTGGATCATCGTAAAAAGTCTGATCCATTCCCAGCGGATCAAAAATGACATTTTTCAAATAGTCAAAGAACGTTTGTCTTGAAACACGTTCAATCACATGTCCAAGCATGGCGTATCCGAAATTGCTGTATCTGAATTCCTGGCCCGGAACATTATTCAATCCCCTCGGATTCTTTCGCTCCATTTCAATCACCTTTTCTATTTCTTTATAGGTATCCTCTACCGGGACGGCATCCATTTCTCCAAAATAATTGGGAATACCAGATGTGTGAGTGAGTAAATGAAAAAGGGTGATGGTCTTCCATCCAGCTGGAAGATCCGGAATGAATTTCGATAGAGAATCATCCAATGAAAGCGAGTCGTTTTCGAACAACTTCAAGATACCCATCGATGTGAATTGCTTGGTCAGGGATCCAATTCTATGCACCGTTCGAGAGGTATTAGCTACATTCAGTTCATAATCTGCTTTCCCAAAACCTTTATTAATCAGCACCTTATCTTTCACCGTCACAATAACTGAACCGGTGAACGACCGAGTTTTAGTTATCTCAGATAAGTAATCTTCGATGCTGGATTGACTTTGAGCAGCAATTGTGAAAAGTAATAAAAAACCAAGGGCAGAAAACTTCATAGGTTCGATTTACCCTAGGATGTTTCTGCCCTCGAAATAGTTGTATCCTAAATCTACTCGTTTCTGATACTTTGCGTTGGGTCAGCAACAGCTGCACGATAGGTTTTTACAATAATGGTCAACAGTGCAATTACTACCGCTATCAAACCTCCCAATAGGAAGACATACCAATAGTCAGGAAGGTCAATTCGGTAAGCGAAATTCCCCAACCAGTTTTTGATAAAGTACCAGACGGTTGGCGAAGCAACCACAGTGGCAATGGCCACAAGAATTACAAAGTCTTTCGAGATCAGGTTAATGATTTGTCTCGGTGTAGCACCCAATACCTTCCGTATGCCCAATTCTTTTTGTCGTTGCTGCGCTGTATAAGCTGCAAGTCCAAAAATTCCCAAACAAGCAAGAAGAATGGATATTCCTGAAAAAGCCGTGAACACTTTGGCTTGCTTTTTTTCATCTTCATACAATTGTTCCAGGCTCTGATCAAGGAACCGGTAGCTGATCGGAAAATTGGGTGAAACCTCCTGGTATTTTTCATCAATGAAAAGAAGTGTACTGCTAATATCTTCTGTATTCACCTTAACAGCGATCTTTCTATGTCTCCCGCCCGAAATAATCGCCATTGGTTCTATATCATCTCGAAGTGATTTAAAGTGGAAGTCTTTTACGATACCAACTACAGGTGAATTCTCGATGCCCCAACCCGGCATCCTGACTCTTTTTCCTATAACCTCCTCGGGTGTGAGGCCGATCTCCTTTACCGCTTTCTCATTGAAAATCATAGCGTTCTCTTCATCTGTCGATAAATCGTTGGAGAATCCCCTTCCTGCCATAATTTCAAGTCCAAACAATTCAAGGTAATCCCGATCCACAAAAGCAGTACGCATCCGATTATTACCTTCTACTCCCGAAAGAATAAAGCCAGAAGCATCATGGAATCCACCAGGTTCTCCGGACATAGTGGAAACCATTCGTACGTTGCTATTGGTCAATAATCTTTCTTTGAACGATTCCAATCCAGACCGGATCTCAGAATTATTCAAATCGATCGTAACAATTGCTTCTTTATCAAATCCAAGGTCCTTGTTATTGAGGTAATCGGTCTGCGCTCCTATCAGAAATGTGGCAACAATCAGAAAAATGGAAATGGAAAATTGGATGATCACAAGTGCTTTTCTCAAACCTACATTTTTCCCGGAAGAAAGCTTGCTCCCCTTAAGAACAACCACTGGCTTAAATGATGAAAGCAGAATGGCTGGGTAAATTCCGGAGGTAACCATAATGGTAATGACCAAGCCTGCAAAGAAGAATAATACGTTTGGGTCAGTCCAATTGAGTGTCACATCCAATCCAAAAGCTGAGTTAAATAGCGGGTTGAGCAATTGACAAATCCCCACGGAAAGTAAAATTGAGAAGAAAAGGATCATCAAAGATTCCCCGAGGAACTGTGTGATTAAGCGGGAACGAGGAACCCCAAGTACTTTCCTCACTCCCACTTCTTTTGCTCGCATAAATGATTGAGCAATGGACAGGTTGACATAATTGAAGCAAGCAATAAACAAGATTGAGATTGCCACTATACCTAAAATGAATACGGATTCGAAACTCCCATGCTGAAGAAAATCAAACCTTGTTTTGTTATTGAAATAAATATCGTTCAGAGGTTCGAGTGTTAGATCCACTCTTCTGCCCGATGCCTTGAAATCATCACCGAAATACTTGCCCATGAATCCGGGCAATTGAGTAATGACATTCTGTGCCTGCCCTGGAGTGGAAATGTGCACATAGGTCATCAGCCCATTGTTCCACCAATTTTGAAACCAATCGAATCGATCGTAAATCTGAATCGAAAAAACCATATCAAATTCCAGGCTGGATTTAGTAGGAAACTCATCCATTACTCCTGAAACAATGAACTGATATTGATTATCAACCGTCAAAATTTCGCCGAGTGGATTTCGGTCTCCAAAATATTTCTTTGCTGCTGCCTGGGTCAACACCACTGAGTTGGCATCTTTTAAAACGTCTTTTGCATTGCCATTACTCAGAGGAAAAGAGAAGAATTCAAAGAAGTTGGCATCCGCGAACAGTAAGTTCTCTTCAAAGAATTTCTTATCCTCAAATGAAACCAGGCCATTTTCAGGCAGTGCCCTGGTTGCAGCATTTATATCGTCGGGGTAGTCATTCAATAGCGCTTCCGCAAATGGTCCGGAGGTGACTCCAATGCTATAGGGCGAACCATTGATTCCGGAGAGCCGGGCCGCACGATAGATTTGGTCTTTTTCCTTGTGAAAAGAATCGTAACTCAGCTCCGAATAGATATAGAAATAGAGGAAAATAGATGCTACAAGCCCAAGTGTAAACCCGAAAATATTGATAAAAGAAGTGGACTTATGACGTAGTAGATTTCGAAATGTCAGTACTAGGTTGAAGTTAAACATAGTGTGAAATTTTAAGTTAGTCGCTTTTAATGTTGAGGGTCGCAGATAGTTGAATACCTGGTACCAGTATTTGAGTTTTTTGAATGATGAGTTTTTAAGCTGAGCATGATATTCCAATAGATTACCTTCTAATTCCTCCACAAGCTCTTTCTTGCACATGCGTCGAATGAGTTGCAGTGAGATTATCGGTGGTCCTATGGAATCGCGCTTATGCATGAATGAACTTCAGTGAAAATTCAGGCACTTGATTCCATAAATTGGCGCGTAGTTCCTTCACCTCATTCAGTGCGGACTTACCAGCTGCTGTTAATTCATAGATGCGTTTTCGCCTCCCGCCACGTTCTTGGGTAGCTCCTGACATATCTGATTTTAGAAAATCCTTCTTTTCCAGTCTTGCAAGTGTCGTATGAAGTGCACCCATCGAAATGGATCGATTCACCTGACTGTGGATTTCCTCACGGATACGAAGAACGTAGGCATCTTCTTCGAGAATAAGTACGATGAGCAAAAGCAATTCTTCAAACTCACCAAGGTTGGTTCCTTTCATTAGTTTCTATTTTGCAGTAAAGTAACGAAGGATGCTGTTTATTTGTTTCGATAAAATAGAAACAAATAGAAAACTGATGCTTGAATCACTGTAAATACTTGATTTTTTGCTCATCTCCAGAAGCAAATAATAAGTGTTAATGTGAATGCGACGGTTATATGAAATGATGTTAAGAATAGTATCCATACTGTTTACTCGAAGTATAGCATCGATCCTATTGCTTACACTTGTTACTTGTAAAACCACAACGGAAGATGTCAAGCCTTTTGAGCCTGAAGAGTTTCTGAATGAAGTGATAGGTATAATGCAAGCCAACTCGATCAATAAATACAAAATCGATTGGGTAGATTTCCGTGAAAAAGTAATGCTCAAAGCTCGGGGTGCTGAAACATTGAAAGATACTAGTCCCGCAATTAGAGAAGCTTTAACCTTACTCAACGACAACCATAGTTCATTTCGAATGCTAGGAGTGGGTTCGATATTTGCGGGGAGCATAACCTGTGATACCCAAAACCTTGGAAGCCCCATAACTCCCGACAATGTCGGATATGTAAAAGTCAATTCTTTTTCTGGCTCTTCAACCAGTGAAACTGCTATTTCCTTTGCAGAACAAATCCAAAGTCAAATAAGAAGCCAGGACCATCCTGATATCATGGGCTGGATCGTAGATTTAAGAAATAATGGT
>JANQST010000394.1 GCA_028279155.1 Cyclobacteriaceae bacterium | reverse complement strand
GTCATCGCTGGAAGGCCAGTCCTCGTTGTTGGCATTTCCAAAAGAAAGATTGCCATCTCCATTAGTTCCTTTGAATGACCGTCCGACGGGATTTCCCACTGTGATCACCTTTTCCCAGACACTTCCACTGAGATCCATCACCCAGTAATACGAAGCGCCGAAAATGGCACGCGTGTTATCTGTAAGCTGGCTTTCATCATAGCCATTGGCTGTAATTATTTCTGAATCAGGAGTTATGTATCGTTCAAGCTGATCATAGTTATTGGTTCCCCAAACAAACTCAGCTTGAATAGGTTTGGATGGTCCCCGGGCTGCTTTCTCATATTCGAGTTCAGTAATAGGCCGAAGTGCAGCCCAATCACTAAAGGCGAGACCATCGGTGAAGCTGACAAAATTCATCGGACGATCGGGATTGTCAGCTACATATTTTTCCTTCACGAGCCGAATACCGCCTCGTTTTTTGTAATAATCTCTGCCTGCGATCGGAGCACGAGTATACGTCCAGCCACCGGGAAGTGTATTTAGAAAAGCGGCATATTGACCTTGAGTAAGCTCATACTTCATGATATAGAAAGCGTTATAACCTTTCGGAAACGCCTCGGGAATGGGACCTTTTTGGTCTCCATTGTACAGATCTGTTTCGCTCCAGTAATAGAGCGAGTTGTTGTTGGGTCCAACTTGTATCTCAGCTTCACTTGTGATTTGAAAAGGACCTTTTGATTCTCCATTTTCATCACTTTCGTAAAGTGCGGCTCTCCTGATCGCATCTTTATCAGGGCTTCCCACCGAAAATGAGCCTTCAGGGATGTAAACCATTTCAATACCATGTACAGACATTCCTCTTGTTCGATTTCGATTTGTTCGTTGTGTGGCGGTATCGATCAAGATTTGAAGCTTGTAATTCACGTCTCCTCTATAAGTCTCCGACGGATAGATGTAGAATCCAAGACTGTCATTCGAAACTTCAATAGTTGGGGGCACACCATTTCTTGTTTGGAGCACTTTGTGACCTGTTGGAAGTAGTTTGACATGATTGTTCCAAAAGCCATTGAATTTCATAAAGACCCAAACTGCGTCCCGATTTTTCCTATTATTCCAGGCATTTTTCCACTCAATGTCGAATATTACACTGATGGGATATCCTTCCATTCCATTTCGATCTACAGAGCGTACATTTTTTATTGTGAGTTCTGATGCATTGAGACTTAAAGAAATAAATACAATAAGGAGAAAAAGTGTGTTTTTTTTCATGGTTAGAGGTTTGACGTCTTGATAGAAACGAGAAAATACAATTCGATGTTGGTTAGTGTATGGTGATCCGATGCTTATGGATCGAATATCAGCGAAATAATTTTAGATGCAAGTGCTCTTGATTTTTCGGTGCCCTTGTGTATTCCATCGTGACTTAAGACAATAATTATTATGTCTCTGTCCATATAGTATCTGAATGTTGAGTTATGGTCAATGAAATCATCAGATCCGGAGTGCACGATAACTTCTCCATTTGAAGAATCAAATACATTCCACCCATAGCCATAGTATATCTCCTTTGTCTTTTCGACATGTCTCCGGAATAGGAGTGAGGTTGATTTTTCGCTCAGTGCTGTGTTGCCCAAAAGTGCAACTTTCCATTTCAAAAGATCATTTGTTGAGGTCAAAACCCCTGTTGAACCTTTGTAACCATAGTTGGAAGGCCAGTCTTGAGGGTTTCCTTTTTTGTTTTTTCGTGAGTTAGGAATGTTAAGTGAATTCCTTCTTTTGCCATCTCCGACATTTCCTGAGCTGATCATTTTAAGTGGCTGAAAAAATGACTCTTGCAAATAGTTATCATAGGACTTTCCGCTTATTATCTCAACGAGGATCGCCAGTAATTGATAGCCATCGTTGGAATAATTATATGCATTAGATAGGGGAAACTTCGTTTGATAATAAAGCTTCTAAAGCATCTTTTTGGCTGGTTATTCCATCCGCTGCATATTGATCAGGAAGGCCCGATGTATGCGTCAATAATTGGTGGATGGTGATGGCATTCATTCTTTCTGGAACCTCAATAAACTTTGAAACAGGATCGCTAACAGAGAGCTTTCCATCATCCTGAAGTTTCAAAATAGCAGCTGCACAAAATTGCTTCGACAATGAACCTATCCAAAATGAAAAGCTCAAGGATTGATCCAGTCCATAATTCTTTTCATGTACAGTTTGATTTCCAAGTGCGATTAAAACAGAACCTTTAAAAGCAAGCTTCTTCTCTTGAAGGACTAGTTCGTCTACCTTTTTTGAGATGTCATCAAGGTCAATCTTTTTCTGTGCCGAAACACCAGAAAGTGTTACGGACCATAAGAGAACAAAAAGGCACCTCTTCATATGTTGATTATTTGTACAACAAACGAAATTATACCTTTTTAGTTGATTTCAAATTGGAACTCGAAATTTCAGAGTACTACTCGTTTTTTAATATAGTGGCAGGGTTGGTATTGGTGGCTTTGAATGTAACCAGTCCTGAGCTAACAAATATTAAAATGAGCATAACAATGGCAGCACTAACAAATATCATTGGACTTATGCTAACCTGGTAGGCAAAATCCTGTAACCACCATGAGGCCAGGAAATATGCCCCCGGGAGTCCGATGAGAAGTGCAGAACCAAGTAAGACGACAAATCCTTTAAGTAGCTGCCAAATCATTTCTGATGCTCCTGCTCCAAGTACTTTTCGGATAGCGATTTCTTTTTGACGCTTATGTGCATTGTAACTAGCCACACCAAAGATTCCGGAAATGGTCAATATAATAGTGATGATACAAAATGCCCATACGATCGTCTGGAGTCTGTTTTCGGCAAGGTATAGCTGCCCAAATCTATCATCAAGGAATTCTGTTTCAATTCGAGGAAGGTCAGGATAAATCTCTCTGCTGGCTTTATCAATTCCGTCCAGTATTGCATCGGTCGATTGAGGACTGAACTGGATGGAGATGTATCCCCAACTCATATCAAGATTCCTGATAATAGTAAGTGGTTCAACCTCGGTGTGAAGTGATTTAAAGTTAAAATCTTTGACAACTCCTACCACCTGACCGGTATCTCTCCAAATTAATTTTTGACCAATGGGGTCTCTGTCACCAAAGCATAAAGTTGCCATTGTTTCATTGATGAGGTACTGTGTTTGATCAGGGCTTGCCAATGAAAAATCTTCACCAGCGAGCATCTCAATGTTATACGTTTTGAGAAAATTTTCATCGGATCCAGTTATTCTGCTTAATGTCTCTTCTGGGTTTCCTAAGGGTCGTAC
>JANQST010000392.1 GCA_028279155.1 Cyclobacteriaceae bacterium | reverse complement strand
TCTTGGTACCTGATCCTCCGGATTTCACTACCGCTGACTCAACTTTGAGATCCATATCAAAGTCAGTGTATATATCTCCTTTAGTTGTCTTGATCTTCGTAGATCCATCAATACCTGCAGGAAAGGTGACATCAATATCTCCATGATAGGTGCTAAATGCCATTGGAGTTCCTTTTTTAATAGATGTAAAGGAAACCTTGATCTCACCATGATGTGTATCCACAATTGCTGAGCCTCCAATATTTCGAAGAACGACATCTTCATGGTGTCCGTCAGCCACAATTTCGCCTGTTACATCCGAAACCTCAATGTAACCATCATGATGCGTGTTTAGTTGAAGCGAGAACTCATTTGGAACTCTTACTTCAAAATTTACATGTTTGTTGCTCACTCCCTGAATCCTGACTTCATTGTTTTGTTCAATGATTTCGAACTGTGTGGCCGAATTAGGAATCCGCCGCAAGTTGGATCTGGAAGAACTGTTATCATCATCAGCGTCACCAGGGATTACTTTTACAATCACATCTTTACCAGAATATCCTTTCACCTTGATCCACCCATGATGCAACTTGGCATATAGTTTTCCAGGTTGTCCCGGATTACTCAAGGGTAAGGTGTATTCCTGATTTCCTGCGCTTTGTGACGCTCCATCAAAATGCATGAGCAATAAAAGAGCGAAAAGTAGCGTATATAATTTATGTATTTTCATTGTCCTAAAATTGAGTGTCTAATTGTTTCGTAACAGGTAGATATCACCATGCCACGTTTTAAAATCTTGTTCAGGCCCTCCTGAGCCTATCTTAACTGCTGTTCGATTACTCATCTTGTATCTCGTGCCGTTTTTAAGGTTGGTTTTCACAACTGGGACCGTTTCCGGACTCCAATCAAAATCTGTAAAAAATGAACCATGGTGGCTTTGAAAATAGGCTACGCTTGAAAAACCATCCTGGTAGCTTATTTTGATATCTCCATGATGCGTTTTGTAAAAACAATCATCAGAAGGATTTTTTGTGAAGCTTGCGGTGATGTCACCGTGGTGAGTCCTAAGTGAAACCACTCCACCCAGATTTTTAGCCGTTAAATCATCGTGGTGATTCCTCGCATACAATTTTCCATCGAAGTTTTCTATTTCGAGATCTTCTCTATGTGTAGCCACGTAAAGATTCATGGATTTTGGGATTTCCAATTCGATTGTGAATTCATAGTCAATTTCACGTCTATCATCCCGCCAATCTGAATTGCAACAGCTATTATAATAGCCAATACCATTTTCGTCTATTCGAAAAGTATGCTCATTGGATTGAATGAAGTAGTAGACTGAATTTTCCTCTTTCACCGACTCCATCTTGATTTCTGTTTTGGCTTCTTCCAATCTGCTAGATGAAGATGTTGTGAGTTTACGCGTTACCTTCATGGTGGCAACCTGACCATTGATTCCTTTTACTTTCACATTACCATCCCTATTGTAAAGGTGAAATGCTTCCAGCCCATTGGTATCAATGGTATACTCTTGCTTGTCGGTGTGTGACTGTCCGAATCCAATAAGGAATAAGAGCAAGAATGTGATTGTTGATATTGATTTCATTTTCTTGATTTTTTCATTTTTTATAATGTATCCAGCGTTTCTTTTAGCTGCATTTTGACTTCAGGGTGTAGTTGGTTTGTTTTGATCAGTTGTTTCAGCTCTTCAATTGCACCTTCTTCCTGCAACCTGATAACCACTTCAGCCAGCGTCATCTGAACGATGGGTGAATCCTGGTATACCAATGCCTTGATGAGTTTGGATCGGGCTGCTGGTCGATCAGCGAAATGCAAGATCGCTTCAATCGAGCTTAGCCTAACATTGATATTCGGATCATTGATGATGGCCTGATACAATGCTTCGAATACCTGATCTTCAGGACTGTCAATACTTTTAATGGACTGAACAGCCGCAAGACGTTCCGTAGTAGAAGTTGAGACAACAGACGTCAAAATCGAGGTGTTCGAATTCTGGTCCGTTCCATTTTCGTTTTGATTATAATTTGTACTTAAGATTCCAATAAATATTCCAATTACAAGAACAGCTGCGAACTTTAGCAGTGAAGAATAATCGAATGTTTTAGCATTAGTGATCGGTATTTTTTTCTCGTTGTCTTTTTCAAAGTCACCAAGCATTTTATAGAACCGATCACGACGATCTGAACTTTCCTCGGGGACTTTGAGAGAATCTAGTTTTTGCCATGTATCGAAGATCTCCCTCAATGTTTTTTCACAGTCAGGGTACTTGAGACATAAAATATCAAGGTCTTCTTCTGTAGCTTCAGCTTGATTAAGCTTTAGTGTAAGCTCGTCGCTGGCTTCCTTACATTTTTTGCTTAAAAATTCATCAATCTCTTTCATCATTCATTTAGTTCTGCGCCTTCCATAATACTTCTTAGTTCCATCAAGCCTCGTCTTACGCGAGCCTTGATTGCATTTTCAGATACATCTGACATGGCAGCTATCTCCTGGTACTTTAATCCCTGGAACTTACTGAGTACAATAGCTTCCCTTTTCTCAGGATCTATTTTCTTCATTGCTTTTTTCAAAAGCGCTTCTTGTTCTGTCGATTCCATGTGCTCTTCCATGTTCATGTCTTCTGATACCTTTTCATTCAATTCCGATAATTCATCTGAGTAGAGCATTGGGTCTTTTTTTCGATACTGATCCTTGTAAATGTTTCTTGCAATGGCATACATCCAGTAAACAAATTTTCCGTCGTTCTTGTAGGTATGTCTGTATTTCAGCAATCGGTAAAAAACATTCTGAATCAAATCTTCACTTTGAGCTGCGTTACTCGTCATCCGATAGAAGTACCCAAAAAGTGCTCCATGATGACGATCAAACAGTTCTCCCATTTTGCTAAAGTCCCCGTCTTGGACTTTTTTCATCAAATAATTATCTTCTAAGCTTTCCAATGGATTTTGCTATTCAAAGGACAAACTTCAACATTTCAGAATAGTTGCTGAGAATATCTGATTTTTTTCTTCTTAGTGAAGAAATGAAATATGGATCGCGGATAAGCTACTGATTCGCAGCGTTTTTGGCTATTTCCTCCAATTTGCTATCAATATCCGTACGGCTAAGCCATCTCCCGCGAACCATGACGCCCGCAGGATTTCTGAGATTTTCCATATTATCAAGGGGATTGGAGTTTAGCAAGATTAGATCAGCACTGGCACCTTCTTTGATTTCACCAAATTGCCCTTCCATATTGAAGAATTTGGCAGGATTAATTGTGCCAGCTTGAATGGCTTGCAGAGGTGTGATTCCGGCATTGAGCATACCTTGTATCTCATGATGAATGGAGAACCCCGGGACATTGAATACCTGTGGCGCATCAGAGCCTAAAAGAATGCCGTGCCCACTTTGTTGAAGTGAGTAAAGTAACTTTTTTCTGATTTGATCAAACTTGATCCACCGCTCTTCATTGTAGCGCTCACTGTTGATCAGTGCTTTTTTCCCATTTACCCAATTTTCTACAGTTGATTTTGGCATGTACTGCATTTCCGGAGTGGAGCCTATAGAATCTGCATCAAGAGGGGAGAACCATCGCTCGAAAAGGCTTTGTGTTGGAACGATCCAAACTTGCTTCTCCTTTGATAAAGCAACAAGCTCATCAATTTTGCTCAGGTCCGCTAGATCGGTGAAATCGAAACCAAAGAACCCGTTGGCTGAAGGATCAATTCCTGCACTTTCAGGAACCAGTCCTTCCAGAAAACCATCGATATGGTCCACCGAGGAATAGCCACTTTCCAGGGAATTTCTTATGCCTACATCAACTGATACATGTCCGGCAAATTTGATTCCTACCTCATTAGCCGTTTTTACTATTTCATTGAATACCTCCAATTTGAGTCCCGGATGCATTTTTAGAAAGTCGTAACCTGCCTCTTTGTGTGCAGCGATCTTTTCTCGTGCTTCTTCAATAGATCGAACACTGTTTCCATTTACTGAAGGACTCGAGGTGAAAATGCGTGGGCTTAGAATTTCATTCTTGAGTGCTTGCTCTCGTAGTTCCAAATGGACGGGATGGCCAAGCATACCTCGAATGGTTGTCACTCCGTTGGAGAGATATAGAAAAAGAGTTTCGTTCAAATTACTACGACCCCACTGTGGTGAAGGAATGTGTGCATGCATTTCTGCCAGCCCGGGTAGTAGGAATTTACCTGTTCCATCTATGGACGTTACTCCTTGTGGGATGTCTAGCTTATCTGAGATCCCAACAATTCTTCCTGAATCAATAAATACATTTTGGCCAGCTGAAATGCTACCATCCTGTACATTAATAACATTGACATTCGTAATTACCTTTCCCTCATCACTTAGCTCGATGGTTTGAGCGGAGGTGCAGGCGGTTGCAAAAACTAGAAGGGTTAGAATCTTATTCATGGCTAATTCTTTGTGGTTAAGCTATGGATTTTATCCGAAATCTGTGATGATTTTTATACCAGTGGAGTTAGATTGATGCATGGAAGGCAGTTCTTTGGTAACATCTTCAAGAGAAATAGTTTCAGCAATCAAATTTTCAGGGTGGAGTTTCCCTGTTTTTATCAACTGAATCATTTCATCATACCTGAACGCCTGCATCCCATGACTCCCGATCAATTCGAGTTCTCGTGCGATTATTCTGTCTATAGGAATTTTGGAATTGGCGTGTTCAGGAGGCATCAAACCAATTTGGACATGCTTTCCGCGCTTGCGTAAGCTATTCATAGAATTAAGGAGTATTTCTGGATTTCCCAATGCATCTACAGAAAGATGTACCCCTCCGTCGGTCAAATCATTGATTTCTTCGGAAACACTTTTTGAATCTATGCCATTAACTGTTGCTACAGCTCCCATGGACTTGGCAAGTTTCAGAGCCTCTTCATTGATATCAACAGCAATAACTTTGGCTCCATAAGCGGTTGCAATCATGATAGCAGATAATCCAACACCACCACAGGCATGTACTGCGACCCATTGCTCATTGGACACCTGACCTTGGTCAACAACTCCTCGAAAAGAAGTAGCAAATCTGCAGCCCAGGCTTGCTGCAGTTGTGAATTCCATTTCTTCAGGAAGTTTTACCAGGTTGATATCTGCATAATTGATTGCTACAAACTGGGCAAAAGAACCCCAATGCGTAAATCCTGGTTGGAACTGGTTGTCGCAGATCTGATGATTACCTGTTTGACATTCAGAACATTTTCCACATCCTGAAACAAAAGGTACTGTAACTCTATCACCAACTTTGAAGTTTTTAATCTCACTGCCAACTTCTGCGATCACTCCTGCTAACTCATGTCCGGGAACATGTGGGAGTTCTATATCCTTGTCGTGTCCCATCCAGCCGTGCCAATCACTCAAACAGAGACCTGACGATTTCACTTCGATTACAACACCGTCTTTTTGTGGAACCGGATCTTTTACCTGCTGAACTTCCAGATTCCCTTGAAATCGATCGTAGATTACTGCTTTCATGATATGAAAGCTAAATAAGCTTAGGAATATTGGAGTTGGTTATTTGATTTTTAATTTCGAGAAAAAAAGTAGTACATGCGACCAATCCTTTTCATAGATAGAGACGGTACGATCATTCATGAAACTGATGACGAAAAAATTGAGCGAATTGAAAAATTGACGTTTCTCGATGATGTGCTCTATTATTTGCGGAAAATTAGAGAGGAGACCGATTACCTATTTGTGATGGTGACAAACCAGGATGGATTGGGGACTCCGGATTTTCCTGATGAAGAATTTTGGCCGGTTCAAAATTTCATCGTCAAGACTTTGGAAGGTGAGCGTATCAAATTCGATGCTGTGCACATCGATGAACACTATGAGTCTGATAATCACCCAAACAGAAAACCAGGAATAGGTATGCTAAGTGAGTACGTCAAAGGAGACTATGACATTGTCAATTCCTTTGTCATTGGAGACCGCTCTTCAGATGTTGAGCTGGCCAACAATATAGGTTGCAAAGCGATCCATCTTGATTCCATTTATTCTACCAAAAATGAGGATGCAGCTTTAACCACAAAATCATGGAAGGAGATCTATGAATTCTTGTGCGGTTAGACTCTATCCCAAGGTAT
>JANQST010000389.1 GCA_028279155.1 Cyclobacteriaceae bacterium | reverse complement strand
ATGCGTAAGGAGCATCCTTTCGGATTCTACAGCTTCGTATTTATTATCTCTCTGTCCATTTTTTCGATTGGAAACCTCATAGAAAGGGATCAATCGTTCTTCTTGCTTGCAGCATATATTAGTGGGTTCGTTTCCTATTTGTTCCTCCAACGGGAAAAAGAAGCCTTTAAATTTCTATTTGGTATTGGAGTCTTTTTGCGGCTCCTATTGTTCTTCTCATTACCTTCACTTTCTGATGACATCTACCGATTTATTTGGGATGGAACACTCACAGTAAATGGTATTCATCCTTTTGAAAACCTGCCAGGTTATTACCTCGGCCAAAACATTCCGGGAATAACTCAAGCACTCTTCAACAAGCTCAATTCCCAGGAATATTTCACTGTTTATCCCCCGATCAATCAATTTGTTTTCTGGTTAAGTGCATCCATTGGGGATGGGAATTGGCTGGTCTCCACAAATTTTATGCGGTTACTTCTTTTAGCTGCAGATATTGGATCTTTTTGGCTACTTGTGAGGCTCCTTAAGAAATACGAACAACCCACTCATATTGCCTTCTTGTTTTTCCTCAACCCACTCGTGATCCTGGAATTTGTTGGGAATGTTCACTTTGAAGGTTTTGTTTTATTCTTTCTGCTTGCAGGAATTTATTGGCTTCATGATACTAAAAAAATGCTGTCTGGAACATCTTTTGGATTGGCGATTGGAACGAAACTCCTGCCCTTCATTTATATGCCCGTTGTTTTTCTTCAGGGTCTGCGAAACAAAAATTGGACAGTTACGATCATAGCTGGTCTGCTCGCTATTCTCACCTTGATCCCGATGATCAATCAAAGCTTTATTGATGGGATGCAGAATAGTCTCGATTTGTATTTCAGAAAATTCGAGTTCAATGCGAGCGTTTATTACATCGCGAGGGAGATCGGTTATTGGATCTATGGCTACAATAAAATAGCCCAAATTGGTCCGCTCCTATCTGTGCTGTCAATTCTATCAATATTGAGTATTTCCATAGTTGCCACTATTAAAAAATGGAGAATTCCCAAAGCCTTCTTATTCATCTTATTTAGCTATTTGATTTTTGCGACCACTATTCATCCATGGTATTCCATTCCACTCATTGCCTTCGGTATTCTTTCTGGATACTATTTCCCGATCGTCTGGTCATTGATGATATTTATTACCTACCTGGGATATTCTGAAAATGGTTTTCACTTACCACTGAGTTGGGTCTTCATGGAGTACTTAGTTGTATCAATAGTCTTAATTTTGGAGTTGAAAAGAAAGAAACCACTAATTAACCAGATTTGAGACACCTCTCTTCCCTTCTTTTATTATTGAGTATAATCGTCAGTGCACATGGGCAACAAGCTTTTGATGAGAAAATGAACAGTTTGTATAAACGAACTGTTCCATTGATCAAGGCTTCGCAGTTGAAAGAAAAATCAAATGTGATTTTGCTGGACACCAGATCTCCGGAGGAATTTAAAGTAAGTCATATTGCTGGTGCGCAAATGATTGATTACGATAATTTCAAAATGACGGATGTAGAGAGTATCGACAAAAATGCTGAAGTAATCGTTTACTGTTCTGTGGGCTACAGGAGTGAAAGAATTGGGGAGCGGCTGCAGAAAATAGGGTTCACCAACGTAAAAAATTTGTATGGAGGTATTTTTGACTGGAAAAATCAGGACCTTGAAGTTTTAAATAAAAATGAACAATCTACGGACAGTGTGCATACCTATAACAGAGCATGGTCCAAGTGGTTATACAAAGGAATAAAAGTTTATGACTGATAGTTTATTAATGATCTTCGTCAAGAACCTGATACCGGGTTCTGTAAAGACAAGACTTGCGAGTGAGATTGGGATTGATGCTGCCATGGATGTGTACATGGAGTTAGTCAAATACACCAATGAGGTTGCCGATAAAATCACCACAGATAAAACAATCTACTATTCGGAGTATGTAGAGATCGATGACATTTGGGATACTGAAAGATATTCCTTGAAAATTCAAAAAGGAGATAGTCTTGGTGAAAAAATGATGAATGCTTTTGACGAGGCATTCGATTCCTACAACAAGGTAGTGATTATTGGAAGCGACTGTTTTGATATCACACCCAAAATTATTGCTAGTGCTTTCGAGGCACTCGAAGAGAATGACCTGGTTGTTGGTCCCGCCAAAGACGGTGGTTATTATCTGCTGGGAATGAAAGAGTATCTACCTCAACTATTCCAAGACAAAACCTATAGCACAGATAAGGTCTTAAAGGAGCTTCTTGATGAAGCTGAGGGACTAGAACTTGCAATCCATCAATTGGAAGAATTGTACGACATTGATACCATGCAAGATTTAAAGGATGCTGGTATTGAATTGCAAATCGAAGAAGAAGATTCTGAAGGACTCGAAGGAGAGGAGAATCTTTAAAAATACTGACCTAAGCCCAATACAAATCCATTTATCTCAGGACTTTGAAGGTTGAAACCATAATCAACACGAAGGATTGCATTGAATATTTTCTTGTGAATAAACCTCACTCCACCACCAGCAAATAGCACAAAATTGTCACTATTGGTAAAATCTGAAAATTCTCCACCCGGATTACGCCATGAGCCCATATCAGAAAAAAGAACTGCTTGAATGGCTGTCTTATTTCTATCCCTCACGGTGTGTCGATGTTCAACGTTCAGGATAATGGCCCCTGTACCTCGATCCACTCTATTTCCGACTCCTCGAATATTCAAATAGCTATCTAGCACAAATGGCGCAAAAGGGCTTTCTTCATTGCTACTCAATCCCACCCGCAACCTGGAGGCAAAATTTCCTTTTTCGCCGATTCTTTCAAATCTCTTGAAATCATGAAAGAAAATATAGAATGCCGGGTCTTCATCCAACGACTGAACAGTCTGACCATTCAATTGAATGTTCCAACCGTCAATGTAGAAGAAATGATAGTTTGTTCTGTTCCAGGTCAGGCTTGCTTTTCCTAATAACTTGTTCTTATCTACTTCATCAGGTGCGCCTTCTACTGGAAAAAAAGTTGATCTCCTGTAGTTTTCAGTAAAAAATGCTCCACCAAACTCAAGTCGATCGGTAAAGTTCAGATGTTTAATCCCCGTTGCTCCTATGGTGTAATTGGTGTATTTATATTCAACCTCGTTGCTTCCGAAGTAAAGTGGTTCCAGCGTTGCCCACCTAATCAAATTCAAATTAACTCCCCAGGTCGACTTTTTGATACGATCTAAGGTAAGGTGTGCAGCAACCGAACTCCTGTCATAATACTGGTAATACCCAACAAACTTATTGCCCCGTCCACCTAGATTGACTTCAGTTGCTCCTACTTGAATCCAAAAATTCTCCTCGATTCCACCAAAACTGAAAATTGGTAATAGTGTATGCAATTCTTCACAATCAAAGGTGATTATGTAGCCTTCGGATGTATGTGAAACCTCAGTTGTTGCATCCGCAATCACTTCGAGGTTGATCAATCTTTGCTTATCCTGTTCGAGCCTTTCTGAATCGTACGAACTCCCGGTTTTAGACTCAATAAATTGCAGGATATAGTCCTCTTTGGTTTTATTGAGTCCATCAATGTTGACCAAAAGGATCTCATTACTCTG
>JANQST010000377.1 GCA_028279155.1 Cyclobacteriaceae bacterium | reverse complement strand
TCCATTGATCGGAAATAACCAGGCGATACGATTCCCCTTCACTAAAAACTGGACCCATCGTCATGTTTGGACCTACGTTTCGTTTGATCCTTCCGGGATGGATCAGGATTGTGAGTCTTTTTCTATCCTGGCTCCAAAGTCCTTCTTCCATTTCTACAAATGGTTCTTTGATCCTTTCTCCCTTTTCATTTTCAATATGGATATGATCAAATGGGTTTTGAAAATCAGCAGATCTAGAAAAGTTGATATAAAACCGAAGTACATTGGCAGGTAACAGGTCACTTTGCGGGAATACACTCATTACCTTATTTTCATTGCCAGCTATTTCGTTAAAACGGATTGTTGTGGACAGATCCTTATTTATCGGATACCCAGGAAATAACTTGTTTAATGCTTTCGAGGAATAAGTTATGACGTAAGAAATTTCAGGATCAGGAAGAAAGCGTGGCTTAAAGTTGATTTTTCGATTTCCTGCGGAATATGTTCCCAACATTGGTCGGGTAGACCCTTCTACCGAAATCCTGAAAAATGTTGACCATTGAACATCACTTAGATCTCCGTCGATAATTTGGTCAACAATGGATTGGTCTAACCCCTGAATTGAGATTTGGCTATAAGAAGGACTTTTCAATACCGCATCGTAAGTGATCTCCTGTGCCTGACAATGGTTTGGAATGAAGAAAAAATAAAGGAGGTAAAAAACACCTCCTTTATTCAATACATTATTGTTAATTCTTATGGTCTTAACCATGCTTTTGGAAATGACACCAGTGCAAGTTTTCCACTTGGCATTCGCTGCGTCGCAAGAATAAACTTGTCATTAAAATCTTCCAATTCCTGTACACCTGAGCCGGATCTTGGTGTGTATTTCACTCCTGCAATATATCCTTCGACCTCCGTGGTGATCTCACCTTCATACGACTCTACATCTGCAGGATCAAAAATCAATAACGGAAGCTGACTGTTTGACATCAAAACATAATCTTTTCCGTCATTTTGATATAGTACCATATCAAGGGGATAGTTACCCGCTCCAAATTCTGCTACTGTTCTACCTTTTACATGTTTCTGATTTCCGAGTTTATCTGTTTCGAACGTCACCAATGGTGTGCACAAGTAAGCTGCCATGATATGATTCTTATTATTCAATTCATATGGAAGGAACGTTCTGATTGGAGCATGGGTCTCATATTCTCCATGTGCTCCATGATAGATCTCAAGCGTGGAAGTCTTAATGTCTTTTTTAAAAGGGTATGGAGCAATCCACATCGAAGCTGCAAACTCTTCATTGGAAAGTCCTGCTACATAAATGTTTCCGTCATTATAAATCAGATCAGTAATAGCATCAACTCTAAGCTTCGTTCCTTTCTTCCATTGATGCTCTTTGTCTTCACCCACAGGGTTCGGCAAGCTCACACTTGAAAATTCTACGTTTTCTAACTTCACTTCTGAAAATTCTCCTTCCGGAGAAACTTTGATAAGCACATCTGCGCTGGAAAGTTCATTTGGAAGTTGCCACCTTGAGGTCCATTTTGCTCTTCCTCTTGAAACACTTAAATATGCATTTCTCGAAACTGGATTAACAGCCATGTCATGAATGAGAACATTTGCAGTTGTGGTTCCTAGCATCCCCGCAATCTCACCTTCAACATCTTCAATGGTCAGTGCTTCTGCAAAATCGCTCTTTTCTTTGTCATCCAGATCAATGGCGAAAATATTTCCTCCTTCTGAATCTCCAAGAAACAATATACCATCTTCATTAAAGGTCAGCTTGCTGATTGATTTAATGTCTGGGGTTCCCTTCTTCATCCCAGGATCCAATTCACCAGCAGATAGCGAAATGATTCCCAGTGTTAAAAACAATATAAGTACTTTTTTGATCATGGGTTTAGATTTTTTTGGTTGCATAAAGTAACGGCTATACCCGAAAAGTGTTAAATAAAAAAAGCCAAGAACCCTGCAAAAGGGCTCTTAGCTGACAGATTAGAACAGGTTGGATCTTTAGATCTTAGTTGATGTCTTCTCCGTTTCTTAATTTCTCAAGATTTGTCTCGATTACAGGTCCATTGATTGCAGCAGCATTTGCTGGCATGTTTGCTTTTGCTAACTCCAGATACTTAAGTGCCTGCTTGTAGTTACCTACTGCAGAATATCCTCTAGCTAGACCGTAGTTAGTTGGCCACTGACCTTTGTTGGTTTTGGCATTGTATTGGAATACTTCCAACGCTTTATCTTTTTGGTCTGCGGCAATTAACTGTCTTCCATATCCATGAATTGCGCCTGCATTTGCACCAGGCAATTTGATAGCCTCATCCATCACTTCAATAGCCTCATCCATTCTTCCAGCTGCTCTTAAGACACCAGCCTTTGTTTGCATGGTGCCAAAGTTCTTTTGACTGAAGAAATTACCAGCAATCGCAGCATCTGCCCATTGTAACGCCTGATCATATTCGCCAACACCAGATGCATAATTTGCAGCAGCTTGGTAGTTGGCACCTGTAAATCCAGGTGAGTTGTTCAACTCCGCCTTCACGGCAGCAAGTGTGATTTTATCAAGATCTTTAACTTCTATCTTGAAAGGAACCATTTTGTTCTCCCAAACCATAGCTGCAGTAGCTGAAGTTGCTTGTCTGTCGATAAACTCGTAGGTAAGCCACTCTCTAAATTCAACATCTTTTGCTTCGACATCAGCTCTCAATGCATCGTTTGCAGGATCGTAAAAGAAGCTTCCCCAGTGGTTATTATCCTTTGAAAAAATAATCGTCCAAGGACCATTTTCTGCTGGAGCTATATGAAATCCATATTTTCCTGCTTTCAATTCTTTCCCTTCTATCAATACATCGTGTGAGAATTCTATGGTAGTATTCTCATTTGCACCAGCTCTCCAGGGTGAAGGATTTTCTGCTGTGCTTAATCCGAAACCAAGTGGCGCAAAACCATAAGGAACCAATTGTCCCCAGATCTGTCCTTTTCTGCTTTGTCCGTTGGGCCCAGTAACATCCGGACTGTTATAAACAATCTCCACAGTTGCCAATCTTCCGATGTATTGCTTTACAACACTTCTTTGGTTGCCGCCTCCAGGAGGAGTACTCAATTGTGCCATTGTCACCGTCGCAAGGCACATACATAGAACTAGTAATAGTTGTTTGCTTTTTCCCATTGTTCAATAAGGTTTTTGTTGTATGGCGTAAAACGACTAAAGTGTGATTTACCAGCTTATTTTGTTTTAAGGGGATTATATAATGGATGAATGGTTTAACTTAAACCCATAAACGGTGTGCTATGAGAAGTGATTTAAAAGGTCAGTTGGTTGGTTTGGATCCAAAATTCCGCTATCGTGGGCTCAATCAAACAAGGATCGAAACCTTCAGTGATGCTGTATTTGCTGTCGCTTTCACATTAGTGGTTTTATCGACTTCCGTTCCTGAAACATTTGATGAACTCAGAGCTTCAATCAACGATATCGTGCCCTCTTTCATTTGTATTGTTTTAATTGTTGTCATCTGGTATCAACATTATATTTTTTTCCTTCGATATGGATTGCAGGATACAAAAACGGTTACCATCAATACGCTCCTATTGTTTCTCCTGCTTATTTACGTATACCCGTTGAAATTTCTTGCAAGGTTTCTTTATGAATTGTATTCAGGTTTAATTTTTGGACATGGTGATAACTTTATGGACAACTTCGGTGGAGAGATGAACAGTTCCAATATGACCCTCTTGATGGTAGCATATGGGCTCGGGGCCTGTGCCATCTTTCTTTCAATGTCCTGGTTATATAGACATGCATATAAAAAAAGAGAGGAATTGGAATTGGACGAATACGAGACATATTCATCTAAAGTAGGAATGTGGCAAAACCTATTAATGAGTTCTATCCCATTTCTTTCTGTAATGATTATTGCTCTGGGAATTTTTGGCAAGGGCACACTCAATTACAGCATAGGAGGCTTTATATACATGCTTTACCCGCCAGTCATGTTCACGTTTGGTCATATTGTGAATAAGAAAATAAAAGCAAGATTTGAATAGCAGGCGAGTCAGCCTAAGTCATTATCTAAAAATAATCCCACTAGTTCTTCGAATAGTCAATTGTAGGCAATCAAAATACCCAAATATGGGTATTGACTTTATCATCTGATAAATATGAACTTTACTTTGTTAAATGTTTAAGCTGCCACACAATGAAACGTATAACTGTACTCCTGTTTGTAATACTGGTTCTTCTTCTCATGATTGATGGACTAGGAATGTAATCGCCAAAAAACTACCAATATGAAAAAGTTCACCAAAATAATATTAATGATCACCGCCTTGATACTCGCTGTAATTGGAATCGGTAAATTGAAGGTAGATAAAAGTAGATAGTTGAGTCTACAATTTCTTCGCACGTTCCCAATAGGCATCCATTTCCTCAAGGGTCATCTCGCCCATTTGCTTTCCGTCTTTTCGCGATTCCTCCTCCAGGTATTGAAATCGTTTAATGAATTTCTTATTGGTACGTTCCAGCGCCTCTTCGGGGTTAATGTCCACAAAACGTGCATAGTTGATCAAGGAGAATAACAAGTCTCCAAACTCCTCCTTTTTCTTCTGACCATCTTTTTCTGATTGGAATTCATTCAGTTCTTCTTGGACCTTGTCCCAAACTTGATCTTGATTATCCCAATCAAACCCTACTCCTCTTGCCTTTTCCTGAATACGCATCGCCTTCACCAAGGCCGGGAGTGACTTTGGAACACCTCCCAACACAGACTGATTTCCCTTTTCTTTCAATTTAATTTTTTCCCAGTTTTCTTTCACTGCCTCTTCATCGTCCATTTTCACATCTCCATAAATGTGAGGGTGTCTTCGAACTAATTTTTCACTAATTCCATCCAGCACATCAGCCATATCAAACTCCTTTTTTTCAGAAGCTATCCGAGCGTAAAAGATCATGTGCAGAATCAAATCTCCCAGCTCTTTCTTTATTTCTTCCAGATCATTTTCTACGATAGCATCTGACAATTCATATGTTTCTTCTATTGTAAGATGTCGCAGACTCTCCATGGTTTGTTTCTTGTCCCAGGGGCAATTTTCACGTAGCTCATCCATGATGGTCAACAATCGGTCAAATGCTTTAAGCTTGGCTTCTCTATTTAAATCTGGTTTCGATAATTGTGTGTTCATGGAATTTTAAGGAATTGTATTTTGTTGAATAAATACAATCGCAAATTGGCTAATTTTGAATCAAAATTGATGTGATGCAAACAGTATTATTGGGGGTCGGTTTTTTTGCACTATTCTTCATCCTACTTTCTGTACGGATTTTGTTGAAGAAAAATGGTGAATTCAAAGGCACGTGTGCATCTCAAAATCCTTATTTGAATAAGGATGGACAGGCATGTGGTTTTTGTGGAAAAACAGTTGCTCCTGGAGATGCATGTGGCAATCCGGATTCGGAAGTAAATAAGGTTTTGGCAAAATATTAGACCTGCAACTTTTCAAGTATTCCTTTCAACATGTAGTCGGGCTTGCTCATATTTGCGCTCCGCTTAAAATAATCACCTTTGACACTTATAAAATCTATTTCCGGCCTTCGTGGAACGGTCGGTGGCAAACAAGGAGAAAACCTTACTCCACTAGACGTAGTAAAGTTCTCAGCAGGGTATGGAGCCTGGCTCAAATCCTCCAATGAGAATCCGAAAGTCGTCCTCGGGCGCGATGCTCGTCCGTCGGGAAAGCCTTTTTCCAGGA
>JANQST010000375.1 GCA_028279155.1 Cyclobacteriaceae bacterium | reverse complement strand
CATGAACAATATAGAATTGACAAGAGGAGGACATCCGTTCCGGGTTTACTCGATCACCTTGTCTAGCTGCTGCCAGTTCTCCTTTTTTGTGAAAAAGACCATCCACAATTTCAGCTGGTACTCGCGCTTCTTGTGGCTCTTGCGTCCCTTCTTTTTCGTAGACATTTCCACCCTGAATCATGAACTCATTGATTACCCGATGAAAAATCGTACTGTCAAAACGACCAGACTGAGCCAGCTCCAGGAAATTTTGTTTATGAAGTGGTGTTTCATCATACAAGAGTACTTTGATATCGCCATACGAAGTTTTTATGGTTACGATATAGTCTTTGTTTTTATCGCCACATGCGGTCAAAATCAAAAGATTGGCAAGTACGAAAAAGAGTTGTTTCATGTTTTTGTAAAGTATTTTAATTAGCAATTTAAATAGCAGATTTGATATCGTCCAGAACTTTTTTTCCTCCGCTCTGGAGTATCTCGTCTGCGAGCGAAACCCCAAGCTGTTCTCCGGACCCGTACATCGTTCTTTTTATGAGCTGTTTTCCATCCAGACTGGCAATTCCACCAGTCAGTTCCACTTGTCTATCTTGTTCCATTTGTGCAAGCCCAAATACCGGAATGCTGCAGCCTCCATCCATTTTTCGAAGAAAAGCGCGCTCAACGGAAATCAACTGTTCTGTGATTTTGTGATTGGTGAGCGATTTGATTTTTTCTGATAGTTCTGGTTCAAGTCGATTATGAACTTCAATCGCAACAGCACCTTGTCCAACTGGGGGAGTAAATCGTTCAATATCGAACCAGTATTGGATCATGTGATCAAGGTTCATACGCAGAACACCAGCATAAGCAAGAACTAAACCACCCATCAGTCCGGTTTTCAGTTTCTCAACACGTGTTTGGAGGTTTCCACGTGCATCGATCGTTTTAATGTTTGGGTAAAAATGCTTCAATAAGGCAATTCTGCGAGTGGAGGATGTTCCAAGAACAAGTGATGAACTGTTCAAATCAATTTCTCTGTCTGAGATAATTACATCATCAGGAGATTCTCTTTCGCAAAAAGCTAGAATACTGAAACCATCTGGCAACACTGAGGGCAGATCCTTGGCGCTGTGGACTGCGATATCTATCCGTCCTCGC
Organism: Cyclobacteriaceae bacterium; assembly: GCA_028279155.1. Taxonomy (GTDB): domain Bacteria; phylum Bacteroidota; class Bacteroidia; order Cytophagales; family Cyclobacteriaceae; genus Ekhidna. The sequence goes on along the minus strand of JANQST010000375.1, from coordinate 7,017 downwards.
ATGAGCGCCATTTCCAATTCTTCTGTGAATACACCTTTGCTCCCAATTTTCGAAAGCGTTACATGTTGAATCTTGTCACCTTTTGTTTCGATAGGGACGAGTTCAGGCTGGAACCCTCCGGCATCTAGCAAATCTGCTACATGGTTGGCCTGCCATAATGCTAATTTGCTGTTCCTCGTACCAATTTTTACTCTTTTTCTTTCCAAAGCTGATCGACTTCTTTAGCTGTTGATTCTTTTGACAATTGCAAGCGACAAATTTAAATGTGTGATCCTTGGGTTTGAATTTCTCTCTAGGTGTAGCAAGGCCTGGTTTAGAAGTTCGTACATGGATTGGAGTTTTTCAAAACCTAGTTTTTCAGCGTATTTGCCAATAAAAGTATCTTCTTCCTCATTAATGATCGTTGGCTGACTCCCGGCAAATTTTAGCAGTGAGTTACGTATGAGTGATATCGAGTAGGTGAGAAACCCTCGCTGATTTGCTTTGCCACTTTTAGAAAAATCCTCGCTTCCATGCACCAATGAAGTAAGATCCCTGTTCCAGCAAGCCAACATCCAATCTCTAAATTGGTGATAAGCCATTTCGTCTTCAGTCTGAAGGAGCCGAAGACCTACGCCAAGCCTCCCTTGAGATATTTTGGCAAGTTGCTTTGCTTGTTGTTCTTCAATATTTCTTTCAACCAAATGTGCTTGTATCTCTTCCAATTGATTTGGCGGAACATTGATTAACTGACTTCTGGATGTAATCGTTTGGAGCAAAGAGTCATACCCAAAAGTTACCATCAAATAGATGGTTTTTTCTGGAGGTTCCTCAAGTACTTTTAAGAGTGCATTAGCTCCGGCAGGATGCATGAATTCGACACCCCAGATGAAGATAATTTTATAACCTCCCTCAACTGAGCGCATGCTCACATTTTTAAGTACCTGTCGGCTGTCTTCTCTACTTAGCTGAAGATTCTTGTTTTCCTGACCGTAGCTCTGGGCCCAATCATCAAAGGAGCCATAAGGTGTTTCACTTATAAATGATCGCCAAAGTGGCAGTGCTTCAGCAAGAACTTTATCGTACTTGCCACTGTCTGAAGCTGATATTTTAGGGAAATACCAATGAACGTCAGGATGAATAGATTTCTGTATTCTAGTACAGTTAGGACATGTACCACATGAGTCAGAATCGTTTCTGTTTTGACACATGAGGTAGCTGGCGTATGCCAATGCCATTGGAAATGTAGCTGTTCCGGAAATTCCAGAAAATAATTGTGCATGCGCAACCTTCCCTTTTTTGAAAGCTCCAACAAGTTGCTCCTTTAGTTCTGTTAGTCCCGGTATATCTGCGAACTGCATAGTTTATTTTTTCTCCCAAACTCTAAACTCTGACGTAAACTCAAAGATTGCGTTCATAATCGCTTCATCTTTTTCGGTTAATTCCTCGCCTCTCCTTGACAAAACGAGTTTCGCAGTTTCAAAAACTCTTTTTGTAGGGTATGTGGAAAAGCCCGAAGCTCCGCCCCATGCAAAAGAAGGGATGAAATTCCTTGGGAAACCATCACCAAAGATGTTGGCTGATACACCAATAGTCGTTCCGGTATTGAACATAGTATTAATCCCGCATTTGGAATGATCTCCCATTATCAATCCGCAAAATTGCAACCCTGTGTCCTTGAATCGACTGCTGTCGAAATCCCACATTTTCACGTTCGCGTAGTTGTTTTTCATATTGGAATTATTCGTGTCAGCTCCAAGGTTGCACCACTCACCGATAACCGAGTTGCCAAGGAATCCATCATGAGCTTTGTTGGAATAACCTTGAATTACGGAGTTAGAAACTTCTCCACCAACCTTCGAATGAGGCCCAATGGTTGAATCACCCTTTATTTTGGCACCCATATTCACGATGGAATGGTCACATAGCGCAAACGAACCTCGAATAAGAGACCCTTCCTGCACTTCAGCATTTTTTCCAATATAAATTGGTCCGTTTTCTGAATTAAGGACAGCAGATTTTATAACCGCACCTTCTTCGATGAATAACTGATCGCCATACACCTGAGTATTCGGATCTGATAATGGTTGTGATTCTTGTCCATTTGTGAGCAATTCAAAATCTTGTTTTATTTCCTGGCTGTTGAGCTTAAAAATGTCCCACGGGTATTCGACCAATTGAGCATCGCTCACCTTTATGGATTCACGTGATCCTACCTCGAAATCGTCTTCCGGGGAGAAAAACCCAACAAGGAGCATTTCATCGTGAACCAAAACTTGATTGTCCGTTAAGTTTTTAACCGTGTTCACTAACTCCGTTGTGGGAAGTAGACCTCCTCTAATGAATAGAGTTTTGCTTGCAGGCTTTTGGAATTGACTTTCCAGATAATCCTTAGAGATGAAATGGGAACTTTCAACCTCCAACCGTTTCTCCCATTTTTCACGAATCTTCAGAATCCCTACACGCACTTCAGATACGGGTCTGGTGTAGGTAAGTGGCAACATTTTATACCATGATTCCTTTTGATCTATGAAAGTCACTTGCATGGATCAAACTTAATTAAAAGTTGGGCGCTCAATGTTGTAGAGGACATGTTTTCTTAGCCAGTTGCCCTCTTCTAATTTAGGGTGATCGAATTCTCCAATTTTCCTGAGTCCGACCTTCTCTATTACCCTCTGTGCTCTTTTATTCTCAAGCGCCGTGAATGAACAGATCTTTACTAGCTCCAATTTTTCGAATCCATATGCCAGACATCTCAATCCAGCTTCTGTCGCAAGTCCATTTCCCCATACTTTGGAGGTTAGTCTCCAACCAATTTCAAAGCAAGGAGTAAAGTCAGCCTCAAATCTTGTTTGCTGAAAACCCACAAAGCCAACGAATTCTTTTTCTGACAAAAGCTCAACTGCAAATAGGCCAAAACCGAAAGTATCAAAATGTCCCTGTATTCTTTTGAACATCCTATCAGACTCTTGCTGGGTTAGTAACGAAGGCATGAATTTCATCACTTCAGGATTTCGATTCATTTCTCCAAATGGAATCTTATCAGAATCATTCCATTTTCTGAATCCTAGTCTCTTTGATGTGAATAAATATTCCTTCAATTGAAGTGAGTTTTGACATAAAAAAAGTCTTTGAGTTTACACCCAAAGACTTTCCATAAAATCTGTGTAGATCTTACTTTTTGTATTTCTTGTTGAATTTCTCTACTCGTCCAGCAGTATCTACGAAAAGCTTCTTGCCAGTGTAGAATGGGTGGGAAGCAGAGCTAACCTCCACTTTAACAAGCGGATATTCGTTACCATCTTCCCATTTGATGGTTTCCTTAGAAGTCATCGTTGATTTCGTCAAGAATTTGAAATCACTTGAGGTGTCAAGAAAAACGACTTCTTTGTACTCCGGATGTATGTCTTTTTTCATTTTCTAGTCCTGTTTTTCAAAAAGGATGGCAAAGATAGCTATTATTTTGTCATGATCAAACCATAAGATTCAATCAAAATCAGATATGTTTGGTTCATGAGAATACCTTTCATTCTTATTGTCCTATTAGTTGGTGGGAATGCTATCGCACAATCTGCGGATTTCCCAATAGGTCATTCAATCTATTCTTTTATGGAGCGGGAAGATATAGTGCGAGAAAATAACTTTTTCATCACTGTTAAGCCCTTTTCAAGAAAGAGGGTTTATGATTTTCTCGGCCCTGATTTGAATGGTTATTATAACAAGGAGTTGAAGGAATTCTCAAAGGATTCGATTCGATCCTCAAAACCTGTTTTGAAAAAGCTGTATGTGTTTCCTGAGGATCTCTTTTACTACAAGGACAAAAACCTGGATTTGCATGTAAACCCGGCTTTTCAGTTTTCTTTTGGGACGTCCAATGAAACTGGGTCTGACAATTTGTTTGTGAATTCAAGGGGTATTGAGATTAGGGGAACCATTGACGATAAGGTTGCTTTTTACACCTACTTAACTGAGAATCAGGCTCGATATCCGCAGTATGTGAATTCAGTTAGGGACAGCACAATTGTTGTTCCATACGAAGGTTTCTGGAAGCAATTTAGCGGGACAGGTGTTGACTTCTTCCGGGCACAGGGATACATCGATTTTGGAGTTTCCCAAAGTATCTCCGCTCAACTTGGCTATGGAAAGCACTTTGTTGGCAATGGAGTGAGATCGATGATATTGTCTGACTACTCCAACAACTACCCTTACTTACGAATAAATACCAAAACCAGCATCTTTGAATACACGAACATCTTCGCTGAACTGATTGCAGATGTTCAGGGAGGAACATTTGGGATTTTAGGTGTGCGTGGCTTTTCCAAAAAATACATGGCATTCCATCATTTAAATGTTAAGCTGCGTCCCAACTTAACCATTGGTCTCTTTGAATCGGTCATGTATGGAGATTCCACAGGGGGACTGAAACTGGAATACATGAACCCAATTATTTTCTATCGTGCTATTGAACAACAAAACGGAAGCGAGGATAATGCCATTGTTGGTATAGACTTCAAATGGAATATTAGAAATAGATGGTCATTGTATGGTCAGTTGGTGATAGATGAACTTTTGATTGGTGAAGCTTTTTCAGGGACCGGTTCATGGAGAAATAAGCAAGGAATGCAACTGGGAATTAAATACATTGATGCATTTGCAGTAGAAAACTTGATGATCCAGGCGGAAGTGAATAAGGCAAGGCCATACACCTATGCGCATGACGATGGATACACTAATTACAGTCACTACAACCTGGCATTGGCTCATCCTCTTGGAGCTAATTTCACTGAATATCTAGGAAGAGCAACCTTCCAACTATCAGAAAGATGGAATTTTGAAGGAATCCTATTATTGGCTAAATACGGAAATGACATTGGGGGTGTAAATTTTGGACGGGATATTCTAAAAGACTATACCATTCGTCGACCTGATGGAAATGGTGGGTCACTAGAATTTGGGAATGATCACTTGCAAGGAAATGAAACGGATTTAACCATGGCATTTGTTCGCGCATCCTACATGTGGAAGCATAATCTCTTCATTGACCTGGAAACCACAATCAGAAGCGAAAAAGATAATGAAGGACGGACTGATACTTCTGCAGCCATTTTCGGGCTTTCGTTTCGGTGGAATATTCCTGCTCGACGATATCTTTTCTAGTTTATGTGTCGGAAATACGGACTTCCGTCTAAAAACTTTGCAGAAAAGCAATCAATCTTATACTGAATCGGAACTTTCCAAATGATTTTCCTAACTTTCCCGACCGGCGAAACCAAAATGAAAAGATTTAAACTGATTTTCCATATTAGCTATGTCCTCATAGCGCTGTTCATTCTCTACTTCTCAATTGACGTATTGGTGAATACAAACGAGTATTTATCCAAGATTAAACTATCTCAATACATCGAATTTCCTCGCTATGTGATGATTGCCTTTTTGGTATTATCGATCATCATGATAACTGAATTTATTCTTGAACGATTTAATGTCTATCGAATCAAGGAAGGTATCGAAGACATGGAGCATGAGATTGTTAAACTGAAAGCAAAGCTTTACGATCAATCTCAAGAAGAGGATGATGAGGGAGAAGATGAAGAAGTAGAAATTGAAGTGGAAGATGAGAATGATGAAGACGATGATTAACCCCTTCTGTATATGACAGAAAGGATCATCAAAGAATTGAATGAAGCCCAGGAAGTTTTATCAACTTTTCTTCAGGACACAGATACTCACGAAAAAATTAATGCGGCTGCTTCTATCATGGCAAAATCAATCAATGATGGTGGCAAGATATTTTCATGCGGCAATGGAGGCTCACTATGTGACGCTATGCATTTTGCAGAAGAATTAACAGCCCGCTACCGGGAGAACAGAAAGCCACTTCCGGCCATTGCAATCTCTGACCCGGCACATTTATCATGTGTTTCCAATGATTTTGGCTATGACCAGGTTTTTTCCCGATACATTGAAGGATTGGGGAAGACTGGAGATGTGCTATTGGGAATTAGCACAAGTGGGAACTCAGAGAATGTTATCAAAGCTTTTCATGAAGCAAAAAAACTCGGAATGAAAACTGTTGGCCTTACTGGTAAGGACGGAGGTCAACTAGCTATTATTTCGGATATAGAAATTCGTGTCCCCCACCACGGATACGCGGATCGCATACAAGAGATCCACATTAAAGTCATCCACATATTAATACTGTTAATAGAAGAATTGACAATCAAATAATGCTTGCAAAAACGTATGGGAGCGCTGTTTATGGCGTTGAGGCCTCGACTATTACAATTGAGGTAAACATTGGTCAGGGGACCAAATTCTTTATGGTTGGTCTGCCGGATTCTGCGGTTAAAGAGAGCGAACAACGGGTGGAATCTGCCATCAAAAATCATGGATATAAAATGCCACGACAAAAGGTGGTAGTCAATCTGGCTCCTGCTGATGTGAAGAAAGAAGGCTCGGCATATGATTTGCCAATTGCCTTAGGAATTTTACAGGCCTCTGAACAATTGGCTGCTGAAGAACTGGATAAATATGTGATCATGGGAGAGTTGGCACTCGATGGTGGCCTTCGACCCATAAAGGGAGTCTTGCCTATTGCCATCGAAGCAAGAAGGAGTGGATTTAAAGGATTCATCCTACCAAAAGAAAATGCTTCGGAGGCAGCGATTGTTGACGATCTGGATGTCATTGGAGTTGAGAACATGGATCAAGCCATTTGTCACCTGGAAGGAACTGAGGTTATCCAACCAATGAAGTACGACACCCGGGATGTCTTTTTTCATGATATGGACAACTATGCTTCTGACTTTGCAGACGTACAAGGTCAAGAAAACATCAAAAGAGCAATGGAAATTGCAGCGGCTGGTGGCCACAATGTGATTATGATTGGTCCTCCGGGAGCTGGTAAAACCATGTTGGCGAAACGTCTTCCTTCGATTTTACCACCGCTATCACTTCATGAGGCTTTGGAAACAACCAAAATCCATTCTGTGGCTGGCAAGTTGGGAGCCAATGGTAAATTGATCGCTCAACGCCCTT
>JANQST010000347.1 GCA_028279155.1 Cyclobacteriaceae bacterium | reverse complement strand
TGGACACCTGAATGGTATCAAAACTTAAGCAGAAGACAAGTTCTCGACCATCCCTGTCTATTATCCAAAATCTTGCGAGAAGAATTGAAAGACTCTGATGACAGAAAACGTTTAAGAATAAGTTGGATTAGATTGCTCATGATTAGATTCTTTCTGAGAGTAAACGGCTTAAAAAGACGGTTGAAATGGTTGTTAAAGTAACCTATAATTTCCTCAGAAAATATAGGTAAAAAATTTTCATTCATTTGGTGGGTGAGATGAAGGAAGTAGAAGAATGTTCTTAGAATTAAGAACATTCCTCTTGGTCAAGGTGCTTATATGATATTTAAATGACCTTTCGACGAAAAAATTGCATAAATCACTGCTATTTAAGTACTTGCAGAAATAGAAGAACGTCATATCTCATAAAAAGTTTATGAAAAGACTGATTAGAAGAACAATTCAGATGATAACTGCATTTTGCGTTGCAACTGCTTTAATATCATGCAGCGATGCTGATGAGGAGATTTTTAAGAATGCTGATATCCAAATGGAGCAGGAGACAGATGAAACAGATGATAAAAAGGCAAAACCTGGACAGGTAGTGTCTGAAAATCTTCTATTCTATTCACCAAGTATCAAAACCTATCAAACACCATCTCTATCATGATCAAATTCACTAAACAATTAAGACAATTGATTGGTGCTTCATGTATCACATTAATTCTTGCATCCTGTGTCCAGGAGGCCGATGTTGAAATAGTTGATCCTGAAATAAAATCAACTTTCGATCTTGAACTGGCTGAATCTCTTGAACTAATGGACAACGATGCCCAACTAGCTATCGAAAAATTAGATCTTTTGATTATCGATGCTGAAAAAATTAATTCAAAATACTATGCTGGAAAAGCAAAGTGGTATAAGGCATATATCTATGATGAAGTAATAGAGGATGTTTCACTCGCCTATCGAAATTACAATGAGGCACTAAAAGACATCCTTCAAACTGATGACTACTTGTTGAAGGAGAAGATTTACAATAACCTGGGTGTTCTATACAGGTTTTATGGTCAATATGACGCTGCGATCAATAACTATGAAATGGCATTGAACCTTAAAGGTGATCTCCCAGCTGAAAGACTATCTGATCTTTATTACAACTATGGTCTTGCACTAAAATTAAAAGGTGATAGCGTTTCGTTCTTCATGGCGGAGCAAGCACTTACCAAATCTCTTGAATATGCTCAGGAAATAGACTACAATGAAAATATAGCAAGTGTTCACAACCTCATTGGATTGATATATAAGGACATTGAAAACTATGAAATGGCCAGGATAGCATACAACAATACTATTAGGAAATATATCAATGATCCTGACTTACAAGATTATGTAGGTAAAGCCTATCATGGTATTGGAGTTACTTACATGGAAGAAGATAATGCGGAAGCTTCGCTAAATGCGTTCAAGAAAGCATTAGAGCACAAACGAAGTAGTGGATCCATATTTATTACGAAGTACGATCTTGGAACAGTTTTATTGAGACAAGGGAGAGATGATGAAGCAATCGCTATGTGGGAAGATGCTCTAAAAGAAAAACATAATAAAAATGTCATTGAACAAGTTCGGATTTACTCGGACCTTACTTCTGCTTTGAAAACTAATAATCGGTATGAGGAAGCATTAAGTTACAATGAAACTTATGATTCGAGTATTCAGAACATTCTTAAAGAAGGAGAGAAGTATAAAAGTAAAAGTGACCAAATACTATTCGCCAAAATCATAAGTGAATATGACGAATTCAGTAAGCCAACTCCATTCTTTGAGAGACCACTTGTAATGTTGGTGATGATGTTGACAGCTGTCGCTCTCCTGTATGCTATTGTTGTCCTTTACTATAGATCAAGATCTAAAAAGGAAGTATCAGAAGCTGTGTCAGAAATTCAATCCAAGTTCATGAATATTAGGGTTGACTAGGATTGTCACCACCTATGATCTCTGATAAGTGGTCCTGCATAATATAGAATTCCGTTAATTTCTTGTTGAAGGCCAGGAATATGGCTCGTAGATCTCCAAACAATTTGGCACGATCAATATCGTTGAGCTCATCACTTTCCAATCGTTTAAGCTTATCTCCAAACAGCGTGGTGAATCGGTCCAGGTCATTGCGCTTGATTTGATATTCAGTGGATACTTCATTCAATAGGCTCTCTAGTTTAACCTCGGTGTTGAACTCAATCTTAAATTCTTCAAAGTTGTGTTCAGTAAGTTCTTTCGTTATAAAGAGGTGAAGATTGATTTTGAACTCAGAAGCGATTGTACGTAGGACCTCTGGTTTTGGAATAACATTGTGTTCGTATTTATTGATGTTATGAGTCGGTACGCCAATGATTTCTCCAAATTCACTCTGACTTTTGATGTTTTTCAGTTTTCTAAGTGAACGTATGTTTTTGTTTATTAAATCCAATTAATCCGTATTTGGCATAATATTAATGTTTCTGAGAATATTTTTCTCAAAAATTCGTAAGAATATTTTTCTATGTCGCTATTAATCAATGACTTAAGATTATGCATTGTGAAACAAAAATTAATTCGTTTTGTTTTATTCAACCCTCTTTTATTTGTAATGGCTTCACAGCAAAGAAGCTGGCAAATTACAATTAACCTTACACATTAATTAATCATTAGGGACCAGCTAGAAAATGCATCACATGTTGATGCATTTTTTTTTGATAACCGTATAGACAATCATCGGCTATTCCTATCTTAATAAACTTAACCTGACTAAGAACTTTTTTCTTGTAATAAATCAACTAGAATATTCTTACTACCTCATTATCAATAGGTTATGATTTTTCAGTTTAATTAAAATTATTCTTTAATCGTAATATTGGAATTTGTCTTTATTTGTTAAGAACCAAAAACTAAGCGAAATGGACATAAGCATTAAAACCCCCAGGAATCTACAAATCAATCGGAAAGGCATTGTGCGTTTTAACTACGAGCTATCTTTCGTCAAACTACTACTTGCGATTAATGTAATTACTGGTTTCGTTGCTTATGTTCTTTATACCAGAATATTCTAGTGAAGGCTAAGCAATTGGTAACTTAACTGTAAAGGTTGTCCCTTCGCCTTCCTGACTATCCACCTCGATTTCACCTTTATTCAACTGTACAAAATCATAAACCAATTGCAATCCTAACCCTAACCCAGATTCCCCGGATGTTCCTTTGGTTGTAATTTTCTCATTAAGTGTGAAAAGCTTTTCTAACTTATTTTGGGGAATACCAACCCCATTATCTATGAATCGCAATGTGCCAAAATGTGCTTGTCCATTTTTTTCAGCAACAACTTTCACTTGTCCGCCTGTCCGAGTAAACTTAATGGCATTGTTGAGCAAATTCCTGACAATGGTAGACGCTGTGTTTTTATCAACAAACAAATCAAGATCATCATTTAGCTGAATATCAACCTTGATATTTTTTGCAGACGCCATATCTGAAAACATATCCGAAGCTTCTTCCAGGATTCCTTTTAACTTCAGGTTCTCAGGAGCATACGGGAAATGCCCTCGTTGTTGCAATGCCCACTGAAGCAGATTGTCAAGTAGTTTTACCAGTCGACCAACGGATGTCTCCATCTTATCAAGCATATCTCTTAATTCATCCGTCTTGTTATCATCAAGTGAATATCGTGAGACACTAATCAATCCACTAATGTTGTTCACTGGTCCTCTAAGGTCATGTGAAATGATAGAGAAAAACTTGTCCTTTGTATTGTTGAGCGTGATCAATGCTTCTTTCTGTTCTTCTAGTTGTTTATTCAGCTTGATCTTAGTTTTTAAGAATGAATAGATCAATACAACAAGACAGATAACAATAACAAGTATCACACCACCAGTAACTATTATAATTTGATTGCTGCGTTTCTGCTCTAACAATAAGTCCACCTCAGCTTGTTTTTGACCTACCTCAAAAGCAGTTCTAAGATCCGCTATCCGCTGTGTTGTTTCCAGGTTTTGAATGCTATCCTTATTCGCATGATACCGCGCATGGTGATCAAGTGCGTTTTTGTAATCTCCTGCTCTTTGACACACCAAATACAGTAGATAAGAGGCATCACGGATCTGTTCTTTAAGCCCTTCTTCTTCAGCTAGCTTCAAGCCCATTTTGGCATAGGAGATGGCTTCTTTGTGATTTCCTTCTTCCAAAAAGATGCTGCTCAATTGATTATAATAATCAGCCATGCCAAATCGATCATCCAATGGTCTCAACATCTCTATAGCGGAATTCAAATCATTCTTTGCTCGTTCATTATCACCCTTCTTCCAATGTACCAATCCCCTGTTGCCAATAATATAGGCAAGTCCGATGGTCATGTCGATTTCCTGAAGTATGGGTTCTGACTCATTGTAGTAAGCCATCGCTGAATCGTATTTCCCAATTAGATAATAGTCGTACCCTGTATTTAAAAGTGTGAGTGCCAGACGTTGACGATGGCCAGTGGTTCGTAGTATTTCAATTGTTTTAGAGCCATATAGCAAGGCTGTTTCTGAATCTCCATTTTGTGTGTAGCAGGTAGAGATCTCCTGGTAAATATCAACTAGTAACGGCTTGAATTGATCGCTTAATGATGCATCACTGGCACTTTCGAAAAGAAATTCCAATGCTTTTCCCAAATTACCCTGCAATCGGTATGCAACGCCAATTCGAAGATTGGCCTTTATAATATATTCTTTATTGTCAGCACTTGTGGCTTGTTCTAATAGGAGATTTCCATACTTCAGCTCTTCTTCCGGGGAACTGGAATAAACAGATAGGCTATAGTAGGCATCCAGTTTTTCATCATCGCTGAGTTTGTTAGACTCAAGCAAATTCTGAAGGCTATCTACTTTTGATTGATTTTGAGCGTTACCTGCAAAAACAACTAGAACAAAACAAATAGCTAGGTGAGGTCTAAGCGTTCTGAACATGTATGATTTAGTTAATCCTGAATCTTGATTTTTGGATCTAGTCGAATTGGAGGGCCGTTATTGCCTTTGAATTGATAGATGATGTCATACTTAAGATATCTTACTCCATCTTCGTCATCATCATCGCTTTCCTCCTCATCAATTTCAATAACCCAAAGCTTATCTGAAAAGATTTCAGAAGGAGTATCCGTTAACTGTTCTTGA
>JANQST010000318.1 GCA_028279155.1 Cyclobacteriaceae bacterium | reverse complement strand
TATGAACGATCTTGATCAGGTGTTAGCGTACTGTTATAAGTTGTATATTGACTATTTCCTTCAGACTGTAGAATGTTGCGAACTCCGGAAACTCCGTCTCTTGAAGTGATCTCCAACTGGAGGTTTTTTCCATAGTATACAATTCCTGAATTAATAAACTTCGGTGATCCACTTAGCGAAGCAGTACTCTTTGGAGCAGTTCCATCATTGTATACTTCGAACATTACTTCCTGTCGAGGCACAGCGTAGTTGCCGTCTTTATCTACTGCCCATTGAGATCGGATGAAATTAACACCTTCAGTATCTAAATACATTGGGTTTGCATACTCCGAGGTAGCCTCGCTGTTCAAACGTGTTGCATTGGAACCATCCGGATTCTCGGACACAAAAAGATAGACTGGTTTTCCGCCCTTCCAGAAAAGCTTGCCATCTTCACTTACAAAGAAACCCTGCTTGTGTTCTGGTTGTGCTTGACTAAAAGTTCCGAATGAAAGGGTGGTTAAAATCAGACAAAAAAAGATCGTTAGATTTTTCATGGCTTGGTTGAATTTTTGGTTGAAAATTTTAATAGCTAGGATTTAAATCCTATGTCTAATTTATACTGCCATACCATTGAATATTTTTCTTTTCGATGAAATCCCAGAAGGAATTGTTGGTTATACTGATTCCTTCTTTTAATAAGATTTTGTATGGTGATCAGGTCACTTAAATACTGTAATTTTATTTAGAATGATTCTAAATAGAAAGTTTCATGAACTTTCGTCCACTTTTATACACACAGAATTCAACCCCATATTACATTTGTGCGAGTTTGATTTCAAGCCTTTGAAATACATGTCAAAAAAAGTAACCGACCTGACCAAAAAAGTACTAATTTCTGCTTTTGGTTACCTGATGGTAACGGCCGTTTTTGCTCAGGAAATATCATCTGATGAGGCAGTGATTGCTGCCGGAGAATCAACCTTTAAAGCCAACTGTACTCAGTGTCACCAAGTTCACAAAAAAGTGATTGGTCCTGCTCTTGCTGGTGTTTACGAAAAGCGTACCATTGATTGGCTTCAGGCTTGGATCAAGAACTCGCAAGCATTGATTGCATCTGGGGATCCTGATGCTATCGCCATTTATGAGGAGTACAACAAAACACAAATGACTGCTTATCCATTTTCGGATGATGAGGTCATGGAACTTCTTGCATACATTCAAGCTGAAACGATCAAGGGCCCACCTGTTGAGGAAGTTGCTGTTGCCGCGACCGGAGCAGCGGAAGGTGACTCTGTTTCATCTTCATACTTAACGGCTGTCATTATAATATTAGTCGTTGTACTTGTGTTAGCATTGATTGCTTTGGTGATTGCAGCAAACACACTTACCAAGTACTTAAGAGAACGTAAGGACCTAGGCGAAGAAGAAGAAGAGTTAGTTGGTCAATCATTTGATTTGATGGCTACCTTGAAGAGCAACTCGTTTCTTGGCCTTGTAGTATTTGTATTTACACTCCTGGTTCTAAAAACATTAATAGATGGTGCATTTACCATCGGAGTCCAAACAGGATATCAGCCAACCCAGCCAATCGCTTTCTCTCACAAAATTCATGCAGGCCAATATGAAATTGATTGTCAATACTGCCATACCGGAGTAAGAAAGTCACGATCAGCAAACATTCCTTCTCCAAACATTTGTATGAACTGTCATACACAAGTGAAGAGTGAATCTGAGGAAATCCAAAAGATCTATGCTGCGATTGACTATGACCCATCAACACAGACCTATGGCACGAATACCAAACCAATCGAGTGGGTAAGAATTCACAACCTACCTGATCTGGCATACTTCAATCACTCACAACATGTTGATGTTGCCGAACTTGAATGCCAGACATGTCATGGGCCGATTGAAGAAATGGAGGTGGTTTATCAGTACTCAAATTTAACTATGGGCTGGTGTATCAATTGCCATCGAGAAACAGATGTTAATACTAAAGGAAATGAATATTATAACGAGTTAGTGAAGTTGCATTCAGAGCGAAGTAAAGAACCGATGAAGGTAGAAGATATCGGAGGTTTGGAATGTGCGAAGTGTCACTACTAATATTCATCGACTGATCTAATCTATATGAAAGAGAATAAGACATACTGGAAAGGAATCGAACAGTTGGAGGCTACTCCTGAATTCAAAGAACGTTCAGCAAAAGAATTTCCTGAATACTTGCCAATCAATGGAAATGAAGAGGGCGATCCCACCAGAAGAGACTTCTTAAAGATGATGGGCTTTGGAATGGCGGCAGTTTCATTGGCAGCATGCGAAGCTCCTGTAAGAAAAGCGATCCCATATGTAAATAAGCCTGTTGATCTGGATCCAGGTGTAGCTAATTATTATGCTTCAACCTATTCAATGGGAAATGAAGTATGTAGTGTTGTCGTTAAGACCAGAGAAGGAAGACCTATAAAAATAGAAGGTAACGATCTTTCAAGTGTTAGTGGTGGAGGAACAACCACCCAAATCGAAGCTTCGGTACTATCCCTTTATGATCAACAAAGAATCCAAAATCCAAAGGTTGACGGACAGGACACCGAATGGGACGAGTTAGATAATCGGATTAAAGCTGAACTGGGATCCAATTCAGGAAAGACTGTTATTGTTTCTTATTCGAATTGTAGTCCTTCTACTCAACGAGCGGTTGATGTTCTAAATGCTAAGTACGGAAATGTAGAATGGGTTCAATACGATCCCGTTTCGATGAGTGGACTGCTTGATGCATATGAAGCTGCTACTGGAAACAGAGCTTACCCTGTTCATGACTTCTCTAAGGCCAAAACAATTGTTTCATTCAATGCTGATTTCCTTGGTAACTGGCCAAATCAAACACTGAATAATCGTCAATTTACTTCTACCAGGAAACTTGATGATAACAAAAAGGAGATGTCTCGACTGTATTCATTTGAAGCCAACCTTTCACTTACCGGCTCAAATGCTGACTATAGAGATCCAATCAAGCCATCTCAAGAAGGAATATATATAGGTACATTATATAATTTGCTTGCTCAGAAGGCTGGGGTCAATACAGTTGGAATTCCCAAGGCAGAAAACTCTGTCAATCTTGAAAGAGCTGCCAATGACCAGTGGAATTCAAAAGCGAACTCAATCGTCATCAGCGGATCAAACGATTCGAATGTTCAGCAGATGGTGATTGCAATCAATGATTTACTTGGTGCCTATGGTACCACAATCGATACTTCTAAATCGAACAACACAAGAAAGGGAAGTGACAGTGCTTTTTCAACATTTGTCAATGAGTTGAAGCAAGGCCAGGTAGACGGTGTGGTTTTCTACAACTGTAATCCTGTCTATGATCATCCACTTGGAGGAGAAATTTCAACTTCTATAGGAAAAGCGAAAACCTCAATCTCTACTTCAGATAGAAATGATGAGACAACGGCTGTTGTAAAATATTTAGCTCCGGATAACCATTATCTTGAGTCATGGAATGACTTTGAACCTGTAACAGGTCAATTAAGTCTTTCTCAACCAACAATATCCAATATTTTCAACACCAGACAGGCGCAAGAATCCTTTCTTAGATGGGGTGAGAATAGTGACAGTTATTACGACTTCTTGCGAGCAGGATGGACTTCATACGCTTCTGGAAACTTTGACGGTTTTTGGGATAAATGCCTACATGATGGTGTCTATGATAATGGAAATGAAGGAAACGCGAGTTCAGTTTCAGTAGATACTCAAGTTGTTGCATCATCAATTGGATCATTATCGGGTTCAGGAACTGAACTAGTAGTATATTCCAACTATTCAATTGGGGATGGTATTCAAGCAAACAACCCATGGTTGCAGGAGATGCCTGACCCGATAACAAAAGCTTGTTGGGATAATTATTTGACGGTTTCATTGAAGTACGCCAGGGAAAATGGATTGAATTACGATTCAGAACGAATGGTGGCGAAGTTGGTGACAATTTCTGTTAATGGAACAAGTCTTCAGGTGCCTGTAATTCCTCAACCAGGTCAGGCGGATGGAACCGTTGGATTAGCTTTAGGCTATGGTAGAATGAATGGGGGGAAAGTAGCTGATAACCTGGGAGTTAATGCCTACCAGCTTGTTAGTTCTACATCTTCTGGCTTAAGTTATACTAATACTGGCGTTTCTATTTCAGGTCCGGAAGGAGATTACCAGGTAGCCCAGACTCAAACTAGTCAAACTTATTCTGGAAGAGAAACAGTCATTCAAGAAACTATTTTAAAGAAGTATCAGAAAGATCCAAGCGAAGGAAGATATAAACCGGAGATTTCTGCTTCTACAGGTAAAGAACATCCATATACGATTTCCCTTTGGAAGGATCACAAGTATGACAATCACCACTGGGGGATGATTGTTGACTTGAATTCATGTACTGGATGTGGTACATGTACGATTGCTTGTCAGACAGAAAACAATATTCCAGTTGTTGGCAAAGAAGAAGTGTTGAACCGTAGAGAGATGCACTGGATAAGGATAGACCGTTACTATAGTAGTAGAGGGGAAGAGGGCAGAGAGAATAAAGAAGCTCCAGAAGAAAATCCTGAGGTTACTTTCCAGCCAATGATGTGCCAGCATTGTAATGCTGCTCCTTGTGAGACTGTTTGTCCGGTAGCAGCTACCACTCATAGTACAGAAGGTCTGAATATGATGGCCTACAATAGATGCGTTGGAACAAGATATTGCGCAAACAACTGTCCTTATAAAGTGAGAAGATTCAACTGGTTTAAATACCACGATAATTCTCAATTCGATACCAACCTGGCGATGAACAATGATCTTGGGAAAATGGTATTGAACCCAGATGTTACTGTCAGATCAAGAGGGGTGATGGAGAAATGTTCACTTTGTGTTCAGAGAATCCAGGCTGGTAAACTTCAAGCAAAGAAAGAATCGCGAAGACCGAAAGATGGTGAGATCACTACCGCATGTGTGAAAGCGTGTCCGGCAGATGCACTTACTTTCGGAGACATGAAAGATTCGAACAGTAAAATTTATAAGAAACTTAAGATTAAAGAGAGGGAGAAAGGTGTAGAAGCAAAAGAACCAAGAGCATACCATGTGCTGGAAGAATTGAGAGTGATGCCGAATGTATGGTATTTGACTAAGGTTAGAAATAAAGACGAAAACAAAGATAAAGTCGAAGCATAATGCATGCAGAATCAGAAGTAAGAATACCCTTAGTAACAGGTGGAAAGACTGTCCATGATGTTACCGAGGATATATGCAGTAGAGTAGAAGAAAAGCCCACCAAATTGTGGATGATGGCGATGGCTGTTTCACTAGCCTTATTAGCTGTCGGGGCTTATGCTGTCTACCTATTACTTTGGAATGGAATCGGTATGTGGGGTCTGAATAAGACCGTAGGATGGGCCTGGGATATCACCAACTTCGTATGGTGGGTTGGTATCGGTCACGCTGGAACGCTGATCTCGGCGATTCTTTTGCTGTTTAGACAACGGTGGAGAATGTCTATTAACAGAGCTGCGGAAGCGATGACCATTTTTGCCGTAATCTGTGCTGCTCTATTTCCAATTCTCCACACTGGAAGACCTTGGCTAGCATTTTACTGGATGTTCCCATTGCCAAATACATTTGGTTCACTTTGGGTTAACTTCAACTCGCCGTTATTGTGGGATGTTTTTGCGATATCAACGTATTTTTCTGTTTCTCTAGTCTTTTGGTACATTGGTTTAATTCCTGATTTTGCTTCAATTCGAGACCGTGCGACAAATAAGGTTTCAAAAGCAATCTACGGAGCGCTAAGTTTTGGATGGACTGGAGGAGCCAAGACCTGGAGCCACTATGAAACAGTCGCATTAGTTCTGGCTGGACTTGCAACACCACTTGTACTTTCAGTACATACCATTGTATCCTTCGACTTTGCCACTTCAGTTATTCCAGGATGGCATACCACGATATTCCCACCGTACTTTGTGGCTGGTGCGATTTTCTCAGGGTTCGCAATGGTACTAACACTCTTGTTGGTAACTAGGAAAGTTTATAAACTGGAAGATTATATAACCATTGAACATATTGAGATGATGAATGTCATCATCATTGTCACAGGCTCTATTGTAGGGATTGCATATATCACAGAGTTCTTTATCGCATGGTACTCCCAGGTGGAAGCGGAACAATACGCTTTCATCAACAGGGCAACTGGTCCTTACTGGTGGGCTTACTGGTCAATGATGACTTGTAATGTGATCTCACCACAGTTGTTCTGGTTTAAGAAAATTAGAACCAACCTGGCAGCCACATTTGTAATATCAATTATTGTAAATATTGGAATGTGGTTCGAACGATTTGTGATCATTGTAACGTCACTACATAGAGATTTCCTACCATCAAGCTGGGCAATGTTCTATCCAACAGCAGTTGACATTGGAACCTATGTATTTTCATTCGGGGTATTTTTCACGGCGTTCTTCTTGTTCGCTAAATTTTTCCCGGTGATCAATATGGCGGAAGTAAAAAGTATTATTAAAGCAACCGGACAAAAGAAATAAATATGTCGCAAGGAACGAATTACGTACTTGGTGTCTATGAAGATGAAGACGTATTGATGGATGCCATCAAACAAGTCAGGGAAAAAGGAGTTAAGATCGAAGAGGTGTATTCTCCATTTCCTGTGCATGGAATTGAAGATGCGCTAGGATATAAAAGAAGTTGGTTGTCAGTAGCTGCTTTCATGTTCGGTATAACAGGAACTTCCCTGGCACTTACGATGCAGATCGGTATGATGGGAGTTGATTGGCCAATGATTATAGGGGGAAAAGATTTTGTTCCAATCCCTTCGTTTATTCCAGTAACATTCGAAATGACTGTTTTGCTTGCCGCATTTGGAATGGTTGGTACTTTTTTTGGAGTGAGCAACTTAAAACCATGGGGCAGACCAAGGATATATGATATCAGGATCACAGATGATAAGCACGTCATGGCAATTGATCTTGACAAGAATGATTTAAAAGAGGCAGAGATCAAGAGTATAGTGGATGGTAGCGGAGCTTCGGAAGTAAACAATAAAACATTTGAATGAGAATGTTAAAGACGAATTTTAACTATTTGGCTTTTCTTGTAGCAGGATCTTTCTTGATCTCGTGTACTGCAGGAGAAAATGATACAGGATTGGAATATTCGCCGCAGATGTATCATTCAACTTCTTATGAGCCTTTGACACAAATCACGGATGAAGATGCAGGTAACTGGCTGGATTCGAATGATGAGGACGGACATGGTGAATTTTATAATTCCAATCCATACAACCCTTATCAAATGACGATGAGAGAGCCTGTTCCTAATACTGTTAGGAGAGGCCAACCACTACCATACAGATACACCGTTGATGATCTAGAAGCAGCTGCTTTGGTTGAAAGTCCAATCCCAGCAGACGATGAGAATGTGGTGAGAAAAGGCAAAGAACTTTATGATAGTTATTGTGGACATTGTCACGGAGCTGGTGGTGACGGAGACGGCAAAGTTGCTGAAGCATATGCGGGTGTGGCTAACTTGAAGGGAGCTGCATATTTAGAACTTTCAGAGGGGCATATTTTCCATGTCATTACATATGGAAAAGGTTTGATGGGCGCTCATGGATCTCAGGTGAGTCCTGAAGATCGGTGGAGAATAGCCAGGTATGTAAAAGAACTACAAAAGAAATAGGATACTATGGTATCAGAAGAGAGATTTGAATTTACTCAAAAAGCCAAGAAGACGTTAATAATTGTTCTTCTGGCTGGCATAGTTCTTACCGCGCTAGGGTATTTTACTATGGGATCCGGCGGACATGATGCTGGCCATGGAGAAAGCCATGAGGTTGAAGCTGTAACTGACGGTCATGACGAAGAGCCATATGGAGATGGTAAAGAAGATCATGGCGAAGAAGGCGGAGGAGATCACGCTGGCTTTAGTCCTGTTAAAAGATTATTTGCTGGAATTTGGATCAACAATGTATTCTTCGGAGGACTGGCCATAATAGGCGTATTTTTCTTTGCAGTTCAATATGCTGCACAAGCTGGATGGTCAGCTGGCATTAAGCGAATCCCATTAGCTTTTGGGTCGTGGATCCCAATAGCCTTTGTGCTAATGATAGCGATGTTTTTTATCGCTGGACATGAAATTTTCCATTGGACTCACTCAAGTC
>JANQST010000303.1 GCA_028279155.1 Cyclobacteriaceae bacterium | reverse complement strand
CTAGTAGATTGAAGAAGAATTATATATTAATAACTCTATGATTTTCAATTGTTTATGATTGATTACCTAATACGATTTTCTTTATTTAATGATTAGAGGTTGGCAATTCCAAACTAGCTGTTACACCCGCCTGATCAGCAGTCACATGAATGAGTTCGTCTTTGATTAGCGAATGCACCATCCTTCGCATAAATCGTTCTTTGGCATCTTCATTCTCAGGATCGAGCATGGCCATTTCTCCTCTCCAAACGAGGCTTTGTTCGCCATCAAGTGAAAAGTCGTACAGCATAGCTTCCATTACGTATTTCTTCTCTGCTATGAGGTATCTCTGGGTGTTTAGCTGTGTAAATCTGTGAGAGTAAAACTTGCTAAACTTGTTGTACTCTTCCGGAAGCGTCCCTTCTTCCCTTGATTCAACCAAACCAATGGTTAACACCCCCGCCAACTTGATCTCAGCGATCTTTTCTTCAACGTTAGAATCTCCATTATTCAAAGCTGGAATTACTTTCTCACCAGGAATGGCTTTGATATTGTTGGAAGCCAACAAGCCCACAGCAAACGATTCGTAGGCTTCTTTTTCATCCATTTGTGTGCTAAGGCCAACTACTGCTAATGTAGAAAAATAATTACCCTGATAACCATCTCTCGTCCATGATTTCCTAAGCTTGCTACACCCGGTTATAGCAAGAAGTAACATGAGGATTGTAATGGAATGTAGTAACCTCTTCATGACTAATGATCAATAGTTATTAAACGAAAAAAGCCACCCAAATGGTGGCCTTTTTCAATTCTTTTATGTGTCCAAATCAGCCACCTTTCATTGTTTCCAACTTAGCAGTTATTTCTTCTGCTTCATCATTCATTTTCAAACTCAAATAGATGTATTCAAGCGTTTCCAGGATGGACTGCTCATCACTTCTCAATGAGTAGAGTTTCTGCCAATATGGTAGTGCAACCTTCAATTTTTCATCAATTTGAGAAGACAAAGCAGCAATCTTTTTGTCTTCCTTGTAGCTAAGTGCACTTCGCTCTTTGATTAGCGCATTACACTCGTTGAACACCATCACACCAAGGTTGAAGTTTGAGTTATAGTGATCTGATTGAATCCCAATAGCTTTTTCATAGCTTGCTCTGGCAGATTCCAAATCTTCAAGTTCTTCGTGTATTACCCCCAAACTAAAATGGAGATCGGGATTATCTGGCTCTTTGGCTATGGCCTCTTCTATTCCTCCTTTTGCCTCATCTATTTTATCTTGATCTATCAAAATGTTTATTTGATATTTCATTAGGTCAACATTGTCCGGATGAATGGCACGTGCATCTTCAAGAATTCCGTATGCTTTGTCATAATTCTTCTCACCTACAGCGTAGTTATAAAGTCTGAGGTAAATCACTACGTCAGTAATCCCTGCTTCTAAGCACTTCTCATAATTCTGTATTGCTCTTTCCTCGTTTCCTGCAGCAGAAGCTGAATACGCAGCGTTAAGAATTGCATTCGTATCAGATGGCATGATGTAATATGCTTTCTCGAAATTGTCAGTAGCACCTGAAAATTCTTCCGCATTGTAGTTTGCAATGGCTTTGTTATAATAGAATCCGTAGTAATTCTGTTTTTGTGAATCCACATTCTGAATCCCGGTACCTACGAACTCATTGATTGAGCGTTGCGTCGGATCGAGCTCTAATGCTTTATCATAAGATTCAATCGCTATTCGCATTGCATCTGGATCGTTACTGCTTGTATCTATTGAGGCATAGATCATACCACGGTAATACCAGGTCTTGGCTTTGTCCTTCGTCTTTTCATAGTCGATCGCCTGATCGATGATTGTTTTAGCTTCCGCAATTTCTCCATTGTCAAAAGCAGCCTTTGCTTTATTGATGTTTGGCTTCTTCTGCGCAATCGCAAGCGTACATACCAAAGCAGCTAGAATGGTAAAAAGCTGTCTCATAGTTGTCAGTTTTATGGGGTTAATCATTTTCATTAGTTTCATCTTCATCGGTTTCCAAATTTGAGATTTTCTCTACTGCCGAAATCTCATCATTATCATTCAATTTAATCAATCTAACACCTTGTGTAGCCCTACCCATTACTCTGAGGGCATCCACAGACATCCTGATCGCAATTCCTGATTTATTGATGATCATAAGCTCATCACCATCAACGACATCTTTAATCGCTACAAGTTGCCCTGTTTTATCCGTTACATTAAGTGTCTTTACTCCTTTACCACCTCGTTTGGTGATTCTATAGTCTTCGAGTTCAGAACGCTTTCCAAAGCCTTTCTCTGAAACGACTAGCAAGTTAGGTGGATTTTTATAGTCTACACAAACCATACCAACAACAAATTCGCTGCCAGAAATAGAAATACCCCTCACTCCTGCTGCCATTCGTCCCATCGCTCGAACATCTGACTCATGGAAATTAATTGCCTTGCCTGCATTACTGGCAATGATGATATGACTATCACCATCTGTAAGATTTACATTGAGCAGTTTATCGCCCTCGTTAATGGTAATTGCATTGATACCACTTCTCCTTGGTCGGCTATAGGCTTCCAGGGAGGTCTTCTTAATGGTACCGTTCCTTGTGCACATCACCAGGTAATTGTTATTGATGTAGTCCGGATCCTCCAATGTTTTCACATTGATCACCGATCGAACCTTGTCATCACTTTCGATTTCAATGATGTTCTGAATCGGTCTTCCCTTTGAGGTCTTACTACCTTCCGGAATCTCCCATACTTTCTTCCAGAAAACCTTTCCAAACTCTGTGAAAATCAACAAATAGTTATGTGTTGAGGCAATGAACAAGTGCTCCGTAAAGTCATCATCCTTTGAAGTCGCTGCCTTGCTTCCAACTCCGCCTCTGCCCTGCGTTCGGTAATCTACGAGTGGTGTTCGTTTGATATAACCTTCGTGCGAAATGGTAATGACCATCTCTTCATCAGGAATCATATCTTCTGCTGTAAACTCATCAGCACTGTGCTCAATCACCGATCTTCGCTCATCTCCATATCGCTCCTTCATCTCTCCAAGCTCATCTTTGATGATCTGCATTCGAATGCTTTCATCACCAAGGATTTCATTGAGACGTTTGATCAGCTCTTTGATCTCTTTGTACTCATTCTCAATTTTCTCCCGCTCAAGTCCTGTAAGCCGCTGTAATCGCATTTCCAGGATGGCTTTAGCCTGTATCTCGGAAAGCTTGAATTTCTTGATAAGGCCTTCTTTTGCTTCATCAGGATCTTTCGAACCCCTGATCAGCTCAATGACTTCATCCAGGTTGTCAAGGGCAATCAGGTAGCCTTCCAGGATGTGTGCGCGCTTTTCGGCTTCTTCTAACTCGAATTGCGTTCTTCGCACTACAATCTCATGTCTGTGCGTAACAAAATGAGCAATTAAATCCTTGAGTGTTAATGTTTTAGGTCTTCCATTTACAAGTGCCACATTATTCACACTGAAAGAGGATTGTAATGCGGTTTGCTTGTAAAGGTTATTAAGTACAACGTTTGGAATTGCGTCTCGCTTCAAATCATAGACGATCCTCATTCCAGACTTATCTGATTCGTCCCGGATATCAGAAATGCCTTCGATTTTCTTTTCAACAATCAACCCTGCTGTCTTCTCGATCATTGAGGCTTTGTTGACCTGGTAAGGAATTTCAGAAACGATGATCTGCTCTCTTCCAGATTTGGTTTCTTCTATGGTAGCCTTTGCACGTAAGACAATTCGCCCTCTTCCTGTTTCAAATGCTGATCGAACGCCCTGGTAGCCATAAATAGTTGCACCTGTAGGAAAATCAGGCGCTTTTACATGTTCCATTAGGTCTGCGATTGAGATTTCGTTATCATCAATGTAGGCAGTTATTCCATCAATCACCTCTGAAAGATTGTGAGGTGCCATGTTGGTGGCCATACCTACCGCAATACCACTGGCTCCATTCACTAACAGGTTTGGAATCTTTGATGGCAATACTGAAGGTTCTTCCGTACTGTCATCGTAGTTTGGTTGAAAGTCAACAGTGTTCTTTCGTATATCCCCTAAAAGCTCCTCTGCAATTCTGCGTAACCGAGCTTCGGTATAACGCATGGCTGCAGGTGAATCTCCGTCAACTGAACCGAAGTTTCCCTGGCCATCAACGAGTGGATATCTTAACGACCATTCCTGTGCCATACGCACCATGGTATCGTAAACCGCTGTATCTCCGTGTGGGTGATACTTACCTAAAACATCTCCAACGATCCGCGCACATTTCTTGTAAGACTTGTTGTAATTAACACCCAATTCATCCATGCCATACAGGATCCTTCGATGCACTGGTTTTAAGCCATCTCGAACGTCCGGCAAGGCTCTTGAAATGATGACGCTCATCGAATAATCGATGTATGCGCCGCGCATTTCTTCTTCAATATTTATTGGGATGATATTCTGATCTGATGGTGGTAAATCCCCGATTTCTCCTTCTGACATCTATAGTTTTTGGTTACCTAAAAATCAGACCGCAATTTAGCGAAAAAGAAGGTCTTAAACGAGTTTTTAGTAGGGATTGAGCTTCTTTTTATTCTTCCACTTGTATCGCCACAATTTGCGATGATTTTCGCCCACTTTAGGGTTCTGTCGCTTCCAGATTGGCTGCCCTCTCACCTCCATCAATCTACCCGTTTTTGGGTCTGTATAAACGTGCTTTAACTGCACGTGATCGCTCTTCATAGGTGAGCGTGGAATATCCGGAATATTGATGCTCAAACCCACCTGGATGAAGAAACTTGGATAGCTATGATTGATAGCTGTACCATCCAGAAGGTTGACTGTGTACTTCTTGAAGTCGAAACTTGGTTTGATGATCACACGGAAATACTCTGACCAATTATTTTCAATGCTGACACCGAAATTGGTAAATGTGCCTCGGGTGATTGAAGAGCTGTCGAACTGCTTGCCGGCATTGACCCTCCCAACTTGAAGTTCCGCCACAAAATCATATCGCCAGAACTGATAAAATCGGTATCCCACCAATCCAAATAATTTCGTGTAGCTTGTTGACTTGAAATTCGGTTGATAAGCTCTAACCTGGTCCTGGAAATACATGGGCTTGAGCTCCTTTATGAATTGTTTTTCATACGCAAAACCACCTCCTATTCTGAAATCAGCAATATTGAAATGGACACTAAGTAAAACAGGTATTCCACCTGATGTACCTTTGAAGCCAAAATTTGTGGTATCTGTATCTATCAAAAATTCACCGCTTCCGAGAAGTGGATTATTGACAGGGTTGCTTAAGTAATCAAAGGGAACATTGAATTCATCTTCAAGCGATGTTTCCGTTCCTAGTTCCGGTGCATTCAACCAATTGTTATAGCCTGTAAAAGTACTTCCAAGTACTTCACTATTGGGTAAAATGAATTGATCTGTCCTGTTTTGAAAGAAGTAAACACCTGAAAGGTCGTGCTTGTAAGTGTTGCGGCTATATCCTGTCGTTAAGGTGATGCTGAATTTGTTGAGAAATACCTTGACGGGATCTCGATAAATGTTGTATTTCTGGTAGATATTATCCTGAGCCAATACCAATGGCCCAAGTACCAGGAAGAATAGCAGTGTTAGATATCGTCTTAAATGGCTGACCAAACTGTTCTCAAAAATAAGAATTAATCAAATCGAATGACATCAAAAGCAATTGTAGTATATGGAGGTACATTCAATACGTAATCAGGAATGATCGCATCTTCGATCAAATCTGAAATGATGGAGGATGGAATCACTAAAGCACTTTCTCTATACCCTTGTGATGATGGCACAATAAACAATGCTTGTTCATTTGGCTGCATGATTGTTAAACCGAATTCAAATCCTGGAACTAACGGACGAGGTTCATTGGAGCCGAGGACGTACTCGAAGTTGGCTTTCGAATCAAACGTTGTGTTATCCAAATAGAATGCATCATAATTTAGAACGATTGTTTCACCATTCACAGCAAGTGGTCCGAATCCCTTAGCTATTCTTTTATATGCTACACCGGATGTGAACGTGGTAACTGTGTTCAGCGGATTAGCTATCGTATCGTTCAAATTTTGAGAGGCGATGTAATTGGTTATATCTGTCGCCTCTTGTGCAAAAACAGAAGATTCATCCTGAACATTAACCACTTCTACCTGCAAAAGGCTGATTAGGTTTGGGTCAATGGCCCCAGAAGTAAGATCCTGGTACCCCAGAGATGGTGGCACAATAATATTAAAGGTCTCTCCTTCTCTCATGAATGCTAGCCCCAGGTCAAGTCCAACCGGATAGACAGCTGAAACTCCTTGCTTTAGAGTGAGCGAGTCGCCATCGGCTCTTTGATAGCTGGCAATGAGGTTTCCGCCTAGATCGCTTAAAGTATAATAGATGGAAACCACACTTTCAGTTCCAACGGCTGTACCTGTAGGATTTTCAACAATCGAGTAATAGTAAATGCCGCTTGCGTCCGCTGTTGCAGAATCCACATTTGTAGTTGCAAGAAAATCAAGTATTGTAGCGTCAACTGCTGTAAGTGCTGCATCATCCTTACTGCATGATAGCAAGAGTATAATTAAACCTACGACACTGATTTTTCGCATCACCTACCCAACGACAAATGAGACAAAAGATTACTTAAACGTCTGACAAAACATCTGAAATACTACGAGGTTATCGAGTCCTAATTTCTCCCCGATCAACAGCATACTCTGATACTCAGACTTACCAATTTTGTGGTCTTTATTTATGATATCTTCATCGTTTTCAAGGAAAAAGCTAGCAATGAATCGAATCAAGATATAGGGCGCGTTGAGCACTTCTTTTTTGTAAGCCGCATAGTCAACTTCACCGGTTGTATCAATTCGTCGTTGTGTCACATTTTCCAGATCGCACGCCGCTCTCATCGCTACTTGTAAAACACCAAAGAATTTATCAGACCAATTGAAGTAATTTTTAATGAGAAACTTCATTGCATACACCACAGGATCTTTCTTCATGAAATAGCCTCCCTTGGATAACTTCCGTGCTTTTTTGTTGAGTGCTATTTCTTCAAACAAACTGATCGTGCCATCTGCTAACGCAATGCCAACTGTAGGAGCCATCATTACCAGCGAAAAGAAATCGTGATCGTTGATTTCTAAATATGGAGCCTCCGTTTTGAGGAAATCCTTTTTTAATGTTTGAGCTGCTTCCAGAATCACTGGATTCTCAACCATGGTTTCAATCTCGTATTCGGTAAACATTAGTTGGGTGATTGTGAATTAAGTGCTCAAAATACAACCTTTTGCCGAAATAGGGAATAGCTTTTTGAAGAAGATTTTTAGAAAGCCACTTCACTTTCGAGCGATTGATAACTATGAAATTGGGTGACTCCCTTTTTCCCTGTAAAAGTGAATGTTTGAGCAGCTTCACTTCTCGGGCCATCCGTATAGATTTCAACAACATTTTCTCCCGCTTTTAATGGGGCTCGTGCATAGTGAATGGAGTGAGGAAGTGTTTGCCAGTTTCGTGTGTCGGCTTGTTCTGAGGCAAAGTTGAATGCGCTTACAAGA
>JANQST010000265.1 GCA_028279155.1 Cyclobacteriaceae bacterium | reverse complement strand
TGCCGCTTCTTACCTACTATGCGTTGACAACAATTGGTGTTGAAGATCTTCGACGATCAGTAGCCGTACTTTTCTCTTCTGTTCCGGTCGCTATTTCTTCTTACATTCTGGCTGGACACCTTAACGGAGACCAAAAATTGATGGCTACAATCATAACCTTTGAAACGCTCATTGCTTTTGCTACAATGCCTGTGCTTTTGGCACTGCTGACCTGAAAATCACTTCTTTTGAAAATCGGCGATCTCATTCATGCGATTTGAAATTTCTATGCCTGAATAGTATGTGCCATTCCTAATCACTCCCACGATTTTTCGTGTATTTGTAATATCATTTAGTGGATTACTTGATAGAATTACCAGATCGGCGACTTTACCTTCGTCGATCGAGCCGTAGCGTTCTGTAACGTTTAGGAATTCTGCTGGATTGAATGTGGCGGTTTTCAGTGCTTCCCCGGCTGTAAGACCGGCTTCCACAAGCATCTCTAATTCATAATGAAGACTTAGGCCTGGAAAACACAGCGGATTAGCACCCACATCAGTTCCTGCGAGTAGCTTAACTCCAGCTTGATTCATTTCCCCGATCACCTCAAGATACTTATCAACCAATCGTTTTTTCAACGCGAGGAAGCCAGGATCTCTTAATTGTAAATGATCATTTACTTCAGGTGTCCAGTATTCCCGCATGTAGGGAGGGAGGTACTTTATGTGCGCTTCGTCTACCCGGACTTCACGCTCAAAGTAGGCGTTCTTGTACCACATGGAAATTGTGGGCGTGTGCCAGCTTTCGTTTTCAACATATGACCTAAATAATTCCTCTGCTTTTTCAGGATCATAGGTCTCAATCATTAAATCACTCCTGTAGATATATCGGGCAAGCCGTCCGGTTACATCCCCATAGTCGATGGTCTTGTTGTAGAAGTCTTCTTGATGAGGAGAGCAATCCATTAAAAGATTGAGTAGGTGTTCCTGGCTCTTCATTCCACTTTCGGCTGCTTCGAGTGTGGTAACATCCAATGGTACATGACCTACGAATGGGAAATCAATCGAATTCGCATATTCACTGAGTGCAAAGTAGATCGAATCGGGTAGGAGTGAATAGATTTTTAAAAAATCCACTCCTGCATCAATCAATGAGTCAACTTTGAACTTGACCCTCTCGGTAGAGGGAATCCCAATAGATCCATCCCACATGGGATTAGGTCCATCAATCAAAGGCCCACCTGCCACGATTTCAGGTCCGAGGAGGTTACCATCTTCAATTTCCTTCCGCCATCTGTTTATCACATTCAAGTCTCCCGCCATATCCCGAATTCCGGTAACTCCATAAAGCACGAAGAGTGGCATTAGCTGGTCTCTTCTTTCTGCTGTCGGGTTCATTCTCCACATTTCCGGATCATCAGGATGTGCGTGCATGTCCCAGAGGCCAGGGATAAGGTATTGCCCACTGCATTCAATCACCAGTCCATCGCCACTGTAGGTACCAGCCTTGATTACTTCCTTTATTTTCCCATTAGCGATAACTATATCCTGAGAAGAATCAAGAAGTGCCCCTTTCTTAACATCAACTACCAGGATATTTTCGAGAACAACTTCGCTCTGAGCATTCGCAGCAAACAGTGAAGTAAGAAATGTGATGAATAGCAATAATCCTTTCATACCAGTCAAGTAACTAAAAATCTTGACTGACAGAAAGGATAATTAATTTGAATGGCCTGCTGCTATGTCAGACGGTTGTTGTCACTCAACCTTCAATCCATCTACCGGATTGGCCTTGGATACTTTGCCTACTTGCGTTGAAACGGTGGCAAGTAAGACGAATATCAACAATACAACTGCGATCATAACGCCTGATACAGTCATTGGAATATGATATTCATACACAGCGTCCATCAATGCCTCCATTAAGAAGAAACTAATTGGCGCTCCTAATGATAACGCGATTGCAAACAATAAAACATATTGCTTTGTGATATTGGAAGCAATGTTGGCAAGCTCAGCTCCAAGTACTTTTCGAATGCTAAATTCTCTGACTCTTCCTGTGACATTGAGCGTTACAAGTCCATACAGTCCAAGAGCAGCGAGCATCACTGCAATAAATGCAACCGCCTTCATGAATTTAGCATGGTTCCCAATTTCTTCGAAGTAGAATTCGAACACATCTTCCTGGTAGCCTCCGTTAAATGGATCTTCAGGATAAAATTCTGCCCATTTGGCCTCAAGATCTTTATAAGTTTCCTCTTCCTTACCACCCATCACTTTGATTGACAGATAGCGATAATCTTCCTCTTCAGCGACTCTGAACATGGTTGGCCGGATTTCGGAGTAAAAACTGTATAAATGAAAATCTTTAACCACACCTATAATCTCGTATTGAACACTATCAATCTTGAAGATAGACCCAATAGGGTCCTTTAATTCCATGCTTTGAACCATCAATTCATTCGCAACCACTGCTTGTTTGTCACTTTCGAATCGATCTCTGAATAAGCGGCCATCAATCAGCTCAAGTCCCATTGCCTCAGTATAGTTGGCATCTACGGCAATTTCGGTTATTTCATATTGACGTTCCGGAGTGTCGATTACCCTGGTTATGGAACTCCTGCCTAAGTGATTTCGAGAGCCATAGACATCCTCAACATTGGAGTTTTGCATCATAGCCGAACTCAATTTATCATATGCGGATTGATCGGGAACTCTGATGTAGATAAATGAATCAGGTTGCCACCCCCAGTCTCGTTTGGCTTGGTAAGTTGTGTTTTGTGTAAAAATTACCCCACATGTAATTGTTATACATGCTAGAATCAATTGAAAACCAAGAAAGATTTTGGTGAGTGGGTTTTTCTTCCCAAACTGAACAGAACCCTTGAAAATTTTTACTACTTCAAATTTGGCGATGTAAAATGCAGGATAGATCCCTGATGCTATCCCGCTGAAAAGAAGTATGGACCCAAGGAAAATCCAAAGATTAGCATCCGTCAACCGTAAACCCAGGTTAATATTAAATAAGTTGTTGAACCAGGGTAGAAAGACAAATGCTCCTATTAGCACACCTAGAATTAGTGCGAATAAAGTGACAAAAATGTTCTCAGCAATGAATTGAATGATGACAAGTCGGCGATTGGCGCCAATCACCTTTCTTACACCAATTTCTTTCAATCTTTTAGCAGCAGAAACTATGGCGATGTTGATGTAGTTAAAACATGCCAATAACAGCATAAACATGCCTATGATTGGTAGTATCAATCGTGCTTCATCTTCAACTCCAGAAGAGATATCGCTGCTGATATCACCCGATCTATTATGCAAATCAGCAAGCTTCACGAATTCAAATTTTGAAATCGGCCAATCTTCACGAACCCCATTTTGAAGGGTACGATACTTTTCCATGCCTTCCTCGATTACTTGTAAGTCGGTAGGATTTTCGACCTGGATCAAGGTTGCGTTGACAAAGCCACGCCAATTGTTTAGGTCATAGTCAGGATGAGTGGTGTATATGTTTTCGAAATTAACCAGGAAGTCAAAATCAATCGCATGGGCGAGTGGAAATGGTTCAGCAACTCCTGAAATCGTGAAGGTCTTTCGGCGATCTCCAAATTTCAGCAAAATATTTTTTCCAACCGGATTTTCGTCACCAAAGTACTTGATTGACATTTGTTCGCTGAATATGATGCTGTTCATATCCTCAAGCGAACTTGCCTGACCCCATTTTAACGGGAAGGTGAACATTTCGAGGAATTCCGGGTCTGCATAACGAACCGTTTGATTGAAGACCTTGTCCTCGTACTTCATGATAGTCCCAAAGTCCTCTACGCGGCAGACCTTTTTTATGTGCGTGAAGTCCTTTTCTAACATGGCTCCAAGAGGGGTAGGCGACAAGCCGAATTGGCGTTCCGTCCCATCACGGTCCACATAGAAGGTGGTCAAATACACCTCGTGTTTGTTTTCATGGAAATCGTCAATGGTATAATCGAATTCCATGAACGAATAGACGATCATACACACTCCGATTGCTACAGCGAGTCCAAATAAATTAATGAAAGAGCTTAGTGGATTTTTGAGCAGACTTCTTAGTGAAGTCTTAAGGTAGTTTTTGAACATTGGGTCAAACGTTTAATTAGTGGGCTAGAGTTCGGTTATCGAACTAGAGCTCTGCTCTAATAGATGTATTTTTCGCCGAAAGGTTGCGTTTGACCAAAAAGATTTCAGAAATGGGTAAGAAATGAAGATTACTTCACCGCTTCACCGCTTTTTGTAATTACATGAGAAGCCTTGATATCGGAGGCATTGAGTGTTTCTTCGTTGTACTCAAAACTCATTTTGGAACCTTTGACCACAAAAT
>JANQST010000259.1 GCA_028279155.1 Cyclobacteriaceae bacterium | reverse complement strand
GTTTTCTGAAATTGACTCAGAATCAAAATCTTTTGCTTATAACTGGGCTTTGTGGCGGTTTTACAACGTTTTCAACATTCGCTTTTGATGGCTTCAAGTTGTTAAAAACTGGTTTATATGGTCAATTTGCTATCTATTTTCTTGTTTCAACTATTGGTGGACTCATATTATGTGCCGGAGGTTTGCTGATTAGTACCAAGTAATCCATTTGTACCTCTTTTTCTTCACCTGCTTTTTTTATAAATGGGCAATCTTTAGCTTTAAATAATCGTTTACTTAGACCATTGTGACTAACTACTACCACGTACTCGGACTCACAGAAAGCGCCTCTGAAGAAGAAATAAAAGCGGCCTTTAAAAAAATGGCTGTGAAGTACCATCCGGACAAGCATCCGGACAAGCCACAAATGGAGGAAAAGTTCAAGGAGATCAATCAAGCTTATCAGGTACTCTCCAATGAGTATGAAAAAGCTCGCTACGATTTGAAACTTCAATACCGTAAATTTTCGGTCAGCTCAACTTCAAATCCTTATACATATCCGGGAAGAAAAAAATACAGGGGTCCCGTTTACACTCCTCCACGTGTAGACTATCGGCAAAACATGATTGCCACACTGTATGCCTTTGGCATCACCTTCGGAATTGCCCTCATAGTAATGATTGGCTTTTGGCTAAAAGGAGAATACGATAAGATGAAGCTAGAGCAATTGTTGGCAGATAGAAGAGAGGTCTATAATCAAGCGAAGAATTCGTACGCTCAACGTGATTATGAATCTGCATTTACATTAATGGCTTCTTTAAATTTCTTTCGGGTAGAAGAAAGAGACATGAAATTGTTCAAAGACAATATGGTTAGTGATATTGTGGTGGAAGGCAATGAATTTTTTGAAGAAGGAAATTATGATAATGCCATCCACTTGTACGAACTGGTCCAGCGATTTGAACCGGACAAACCTTTTTTTGCTTTGAAAGTCCAATTAGCAGAAGCATATAAAAAGGTAAATGATCCTGAAAAATCCATTGCGATCTATGAGGATCTCACTGAAAAGGAGTATCGAATAATAGCCTCTTTGGTGGAAATAGCAAGAATAAAGAAAGAATTCCTGGCGGATCTGGAATCTGCAAAGGAATACTACTTAATGGCTCACAGAGTTGCAGTAAAGCAGTATAAGAGCTTTTATGGTGAAGGATACTCACTGGTTATCAATGAGAGATATGTTCCTTCTGAGCACTATGAGTTGTATAGTGGTCTTGCAGACATTTATCTTGATATGGGTGACCCGGACATGGCGATCAAAGCTTCAGCCTGGAACAAATATGTTTGGCCTGACAGTGTGGACGCATACTTAACTAGTGCCAACTCGTATCTTGCAAAAAATAACGAAACTGCAGCATGCGAAGAATTTATCGAAGCACGAAATAGAGGCTGGGAAGGGATACCCAATATTTCATGTAACTAATGGCCGGATACTCTAAAAATCCGCTTTGGAAAAAACTGGGGATAAAAGTAGGATACAACTGTTACCTCTTTCAATCTTCAGCAAACTACTTTGACCTTCTTGAAGAAATTCCCTCAGAATCTGAATTCTCAGATGATTTAAAGGCTTCTCCATATGATTTTGAGCATGCCTTTGTTACAGAACTTGCTGTTTTAAAAAAGCATTGGAGTGACTGGAAAAAGGCATTGAAAAAGGATGGAACGCTCTGGATCTCATGGCCAAAAGGCGGATCCAAAATTGAAACGGATCTTAATGGAAATATTGTCAGAGAATTTGGCTTGAAAGGCGGACTTGTAGATGTTAAGGTCTGCGCGGTAGATGAAGATTGGTCGGGTCTGAAGTTTATGTATCGGAAAAAAGATCGTTAATATCATCATCAGCGGTAAACTGAATCTTGCATCTCTGGTTATCCAAAAGCTGCATATCGTCTACCATAATAAACTCACCCTCCTCCTTTTGTAACTTAGCAGATGCTTCCTTCTTCACACGATTTCTCTTGAGCGCATTTACAAATTGCCGCATTTCCGAAATATCCTCAAGAATCAATTCGGGAACCTTCGTTGGCTTTCCATCCTCTCCTTTGGCAACCATTGTGAAAAAGCTGTTATTGGTATGCTTAATCTCATTGGTCTTCACATTCTCAGAAGTCACTTTGATTCCAACTACCAACGAAGTATTACCCACATGATGAACCGATGCATCCAAACTAACGAGCTCACCGACTTCAACGGGCTGAAGAAACTCAACACCATCTACTGAAACTGTAACACAATAAGTACCTGCATGTTTACTTGCGCAAGCATAAGCAACTTTGTCCATCAGGGACAAAATGAGTCCACCATGAACTTTACCACCAAAATTGGCAAATGAGGGAATCATTAGTTCGGTCAGTTTAGTTCTCGAAAATTGGACGGTTCTTGGTTCCATTATCCTACTATGTCACCACTCTGTGGTCGACATTTTTTAAACTTCTTTTTAAGAATCATCTTCCAAAATGGAGAACGAGTAACTACTAATTTACTCTTAACCTTCAAATTGTTCCAAAACTTGCCCAGTTGGCTAGCACTTCGAGTGGCATTCCTCGACTCCACCATGTACTCAAATCCCATTTTACGAGTAGCCTCTAATGCGCAAGGGTTGCCATATAAAATGTTCTTTGCATGTGGCCTGTATATAACTGCATACCTCTTCAAAGCACCACGATTCTCTTTTCTATTTGCATCCTTCCTCATGTCAAGGTTCTCTGTGGGAATATAATCACGGATGCTTTTCTCCTTCTGACCAAAGCAAAACTGGACACCAAACAGAACTGCAAAACATAAGATAATCCTTATCATAATGTGCAAAATGGATAAATTGCGCGCTTAAATTTATTCAATTGAGGTTTCTCATTTCATTCTTTCTTAGGAAGATACCCAGAAAATACCTGCAACTCTTCAGTCATGTGGCGTTAAGGATTATCTCTGTCTTTTATCTGGGCAACAAAGTTGAATGTCCTGTATGCGAGTCAAAGTTCAGGAAATTCCTCCCTTATGGTAGAAAATCCAGGGAAAACGCTCTCTGTCCAAAGTGTCTGGCCTTGGAAAGGCACCGGTTAATTTGGCTCTATCTAAAAGAAAAAACCGACTTTTTTACCAAAGAAAGAAAAATGCTGCACATAGCACCTGAGTTATGCTATATCGATCGTTTTGAAGCCTTGGGAAATCTTGATTATATCACTGCTGACCTGGAATCACCGTTGGCAAAGGTGAAAATGGACATCCACGACATTCCTTTTGAAGAGAACACTTTTGATGTGATCTTTTGCAATCATGTACTTGAACATGTCACTGATGACTTAAAGGCGCTCTCTGAAATGAAAAGAGTGCTTAAGCCAGGAGGTTGGGCAATTCTCCAGGTCCCATTCTTCCCTCCACTACCTGAAGTGACTCAAGAAGACCCATCGATAACTGATCCCAAAGAACGAGAAAAGGTCTTTGGGCAAGATGATCATGTTAGATTATACGGACTGGATTATGCTGACCGGTTAAGATCTTCAGGTCTTGAAATAATTGAAGATGCATATGTAAATGAATTGGATGTTCAAACCATTGAGCGATATGCTCTTCCTAAGGGCGAAATCATCTACAAAGCAGTTAAATCATCCTCGTAGGAGGTAAATCAACCCTTCTTTTATCAAACCCATTCCATAGGCCACCAGCTGTGTGAAAGCTGCAACAACGGAAAGAACACCTACAAATAGATTCTTTGTCTTGATCATTGAATGAACAAGAATCACAGTTGCGTACAATCCATAAGCTCCCAGCAACCATTTCCCATATGCAGGGTAGATGAACGATGTGATTAGGCTTCCAACAAGGCCTATAAGAAATGCACTAGGGAAAAAATGTAGAAGCTTCAGTTCACTTTTGTAGAACCTAAAAACATTGATCCTGGCTGTACCAAAAAAGTGCAACTGCTTAAAGAATTGGAGGAAATTAGTCCTACGCTTATGATAAACAAATGCCTCCGGTATCAAACCTGTCTTAAAACCATTCTCAATGATCCTAATGCTGAATTCAATGTCCTCACCTTTTTTTGGCAAAATGTAACCACCTGTTTTTTCAAAAACTTCCTTCCGAATTCCCATATTGAAGCTTCTGGGGTGAAAAGTTCCAACATGTTTTTCCCCGCCTCTTATTCCCCCTGTGGTGAAAAAAGAGGTCATTGAATAGCTAATAGCCTTTTGTACTAATGTGAAATCATTAGCTGCTTTATCGGGGCCACCATAAGCATCCAAATTATGTGATTCCAGATACTCATTTACTGCTTGAAAATAGTGGGGAGGAATCAAGCAATCGGAATCAAAAACAATTAGCCAATCTCCTTTAGCTCTCTCAAAACCATAATTTCTACTGAATCCCTGACCAGAGTTTTCCTTGTAATAGTATTCGATACTAAGTTTGGACCTATAGCTTGCAACTTGCTGCTTGCAATTTATCGTCGATCCATCCTCAACGATCAAAACTTCAAAATCAATAAATGTTTGATGGGTAAGACTTTCCAGTAACTCACCTATTTCGTCAGGACGATTATAGACTGGAATAATAATCGAGTACTTGGGAGTAGTCACAGCTAGTCTTCCTTCGTTCTTTCAGAGATCAGGTATTCATCCTTTTTTGAGCGTGATTGGATCATCATTTCAGCCAAAAAACCAGCTAGAAATAATTGTACTCCTATAATAAGGGCAACAAGGGCAAGGAAGAAAAGTGGTTGATCAACTACATCTCGCCGTGGCAGGTTATTAAACTGTCTGTAAAGTTTTTCAGCTATGACCCAAACAGTTATCACAAAACCACCTACAAACGAAAGTAGTCCTACCGACCCAAAAAAGTGCATTGGATTTTTCTTAAACCTCGTCACAAATGTGACTGAGAGAAGATCTAGAAAACCTGTTAAGTATCGTTTCATGCCGTATTTTGTTGTCCCATACTTCCTGGCTCTATGCTCCACTACCTTCTCACCAATACTTCGATAACCACTCCATTTTGCAATTAAGGGAATGTATCGATGCATTTCACCATAAACATGTATGTTTTTTACTACCTCTTTTCTATAAGCCTTTAGTCCACAATTAAAGTCATGCAATGGAATTCCCGACACCTTTCTTGTTACCAAATTGAAAAATCTCGATGGCAAGGTTTTACTTATAGGATCATGTCGTTTCTTTTTCCAGCCTGAGACAACATCAAATTTCTCCTCCCTTACCATCCTAATTAGCTCTGGAACCTCGTCAGGGCTGTCTTGCATATCTGCATCCATTGTAATGATGACTTCACCAATAGACTGGTCAAAACCCATTTGAAGTGCAGCAGATTTTCCGTAATTACGATTGAATTTGATCCCAACAATTCGTTGGTCCGTTTTTGCCTTTTCTTTGATTGCAGACCAGGAATTGTCTGTGCTGCCGTCATCAACAAGGACAACCTCAGTATCTATATTATTTTCATCAATAACACGAAAAATCCATTCCAAAAGCTCTGGAATGGATTCTTCCTCGTTATAAACGGGTATTACTATTGACAGGTCCTTCGTCACCTATACGAATTCTGGGTCTTGATTTTTGGTGAAAATACTTACGATTAAGGAAATGATAAAACCAAAAAATACACCAAAAACAACTCCAAAAATCAGCATAGCAGTTGGAGATGTCGTCATTTCCAAAAATGGCATAGCTTGATCAATTTGTGATTGTGGTTGACCACTCTCCTCCATGCTTTGAATTTGCTTTTCGAGCAATAGTCCAGGCAACGCGGTATTTATAAAAGACACGTAAATAAAAGTGAAAATACTGCTGATTAATGCTGAAACCAATGAGGCAAGGGTTCCGAGTCCAAGTCCCTGACCATAGCTCATGTAGCCGTCACCTTCTTTTTTGAACTCATTGTGAGCCATTACAAGAAGGACGATAAATATTGCTGATCCAATAAAGCCAACCCAGGATTCGCCTACTAAATCAAGCATGTCATATATAATAAAAGACGCTATTCCTATAACGCCATTAATCAGACCCCATTTAAATGCGACGCTTTTCAACGTTGGTCCGTCTTCTTCAATTACTTCATTTTCTTCCATGGTTACGATTGTTTAGGTTTTTTTCTTAAAATTATTGACACTACAGGAGTAATAAAGAATCCAGCCAAAATTTTCTTCAATCCCGAACTCACAACTAAGTCAGAAACGGTAATTGTATCAATTTCTTTCACTCGCTGAGTATACTCTTCCTGAGATATCCCTTCCAAAAGAACGTCTTTTTTACTTTCAAGAAAAGCCAACGCTCCTAAGCGGTAATTTTCCATCATTGAAGGGTCCATCTGCATAATTAGTAGCATACCGATGGTGAATATTACAGCTGCCGGTAAATAAACAATGAAGGCGATACTCATTCCTTGCCAAAAATGGAGGATACCATCGTTTTGGTACGTTTTGAACTCTCTTTGAGCAAAGTAGATGAATAGGAAATAGATAACAAGGTCAAACAGAAAATGACGGATATCTAGCAATGGATTACTTCCAAACCTCATGGAAACCCAGAAAAGTGCGACTAAAAAAAGGCCACACAAAATGGAGTACTTAATACTGGATTTTATCATTTATCAAAGATCGAGATAGTCTCTCTATTTATAGTTCCGGCTACTTTACCGATAAGTTGTTGTTCCCAAAATGGAGAATTAATTGATTTTGAGAAATTAGATTTTTTGTCAAGACGCCATTCGCATTTAGGATCAAGGATAGTTAGTTTGGCCACACTTCCCTTTTTCACACTAATTTCCTCCAGTTCTAAGACTTTTCGTGGCCCATGAGTAATCTTCTCTATTAAGATTTCTAAAGGAACTTCTTGAATTTTTAAAAGTGCCGGCAGGAAGGTTTGAAGTGAGATTGCACCGGCATCTGCAAGATCAAATTCAAGTTTTTTACTCTCAATGTCTTGAGGCCTATGGTCAGAGCATATAGCATCGATGGTTCCATCCTTCAACCCCTTTATTAATGCTTTCTTATCATTTTCAGACCTGAAAGGAGGAAGTGATTTGAACGTAGAATCAAAATCACCCAGTGAAGAATCCGTAAAGATCAAGTGATGTATGGATACATCACATGTCAAGTTGAGTTTTTCCTTCTTGGCTTTTCTTATCAGGTCAACTGACTTGGCTGTTGAAATCTTGGAGAAATGGATTTTTCCACCGCTATATTTCAATATCCCCAAATCACGGGCTACAATTAATTCCTCGGAAAGAGAGGGCTCCCCTTTAAGACCCAATCCCGTACTAACAACACCTTCGTGCATTTGAGTGTGCTCTGAAAGATGTGAATCACGAGCATTTTGCAATACCGGAACATGTAACTGTGAAGTATACTGGAGTGCTTTTAATAGAAGTTTCGTGTTTGATATAGGCTGATCACCATTTGAAAAAGACTCGACTCCAGAACCCCTCAGGTCAATCATTTCTGTCAAATTTTCTCCATCAAGATTGTGACTAACCGCTGCAGAAACATGTAATTCAACTTCTTGTAGCTCCTTAGCTCTGATGTACTCTACATCACTTTTAGTAACTATTGGAGGTTGTGTGGCAGGCATGACATTCACATCAGTGAATCCTCCTCGAGATGCTACTTTGGTACCGCTTGCTATGTCTTCCTTGAATTCCAGACCCGGATCACAAAAATTAGCGTTTAAATCAAACCAACCCGGAGTGACGATCTTTCCTGTACAGTCAAGTGTTTTTCTCGCTGAAGATTTTCCGAAAGATTTTATTAACCCCTTCTCAATTAAAATGTCTTTCTTTTTGTTGTGATACGATGATTTAGGGTCAATTACAAGAGCGTTCTTAAGCAACAAACTCATTTGAGGTATCTGTGAAACACAGTTTCAAGTGTTAGGAAAATCAAGGCCAAAATTAATGCATATTTCCATAACCTATTGTTATCTGATAATTCCAATATGCTACTGTTTCTTTGATCGGAGACCGGAACGACACTAACATGCGGAGAATCAGAAAAAAAATCGCTTATCTCAGCCAAGGAAGGACCATTATATAGTGATTCCTTTTTCGGCAGGTTCAGGCCAAATGATTTGATGGTGTCGTTCCCTTGCTTGACATGATAAAACCCAGGCGCAAGGTCGTTGGGTATCTTAACAAGACCACCCTGATTTGTTAGGCTAAATTCAGGTATAAGCTCAATCTTTTCAGAAACAATTTTCGGTGGGAGGTCAGGTGAAAGACTTGATACTTCAAGAAAATCATTAGGATAAACGAACAAGGTATTGTCAGTCTCCAAGCTTTCATCGGCAATTCGATACATGATTGGAAGGAAAATTGAATGATTTGGAAAATCAGTGTATTCGTCGCTTAATGGAGAAGTCAAAAGGTAAATAGATGATCCAATCGACTTTGCCAAAAAAGTACCCCCATTCCTAAGCAATAGTATCGCCTCATGAGCACCTGTGATCTGGTACTTTCGTCTAGCCCGAGGAAAAGCAGTTCCTTCATCAATTTTTTTGTAAACTCCTTTCATCAACTCATTTCCTTTTGGTAACTGAATTTCAAAAGAACCTGGGCTTTGAGATCTTTCTAATGAAAATCCTGTTTCTAGTCTGAAATTGGTCAGATCAATTGAATCAGATGGGATTAGAAAAAAAGTGGCTTCATTACTATTTTGGTTTATAAGACCTGCTGGTAACTCATAGTAATCATTTAGGATAACTAAATCAACACTCTTAAGCAGCTCATAATCTATTTCACCGTTAGAAATAGTTAAATCGAACAAGCTACTGTTACCAAATATGCTTTCCAGGTATCTATTAGACGATTGACTTAATATTAAGACTGACGGAGCTCGATTTTTATTAAGTGTGATGTAAAACTCATTGTCGTATTCAATCTCATCTCCATTGATCTGGATTTGAAAAAGCGAAGTTGAAAAATTTTGTGGCAAGGAAAACTCAACCTCCAGTTCACTACTCAGATCAACTACAACAGAAGAAATTTGATTCCCACCTACATCTATCAATTTTACTACAATGCTGCCCTCGACAAAATTTTCCGTATGCCCAACCCTACAATTAAGAAGAAGATTAGAATATTCTTCCAGGTCCCTTTCAATCCACACCGAATCTATGAATGCATTCTTCAATTGTGCGTACTCCTTATAAATCAGGTAGTAGTTGTTTGAAGAATCATTCTTAAGCATTTCGAGCTGATCAACGGAGGAATCCTGAAAATCAGAAATTAGATATGTGTCACTCTGTTTGTCAACTCTATCAAGAACCTCAGGAACTGACCTACTTGTATAAGAGACTGTCAAGTCTTCAACTTGCTGCAAAATTTCAGCCTTCGTTCTCTCATTATTCGAGAAGGAGGAAAAATTATTGGTTAGGAAAAAACCTGAGTTTGCTTTTTTTGAACCTACTAATTCCTCTATGAAGGCTCGTTCATCATTGATCGAATTTCCAATCGAACTATTACTGTTATCCAAATAGAAGAGACCCATTGAATCAATTTTTGATAGTTCGTTCGATTTCAAATTAACTAGTGAAAGAACAAATGCAGCTATCAAAAAAAGAAAGGAAAGTATTCTGGCACCTAGTATCAGGAAGTGCTTAAGGCGAGTTTTAGATTTAGTTTCCGTAGAAACTTTCCGTATGAACTTCACATTTGTGAAGAGTAATTTTTTAGCTCGCCGGAAGTTGAATAAATGAACGATGATTGGGATGGAGAGAAAAAGAAAAAACCAAAAAAAGTAGTTCATTTATCGTATTGGATCATGATTATAACGAGAACAAATATGTAGGGTTATAAACAAAAAAAGGAATGCTATTTTCATAACATCCCTTTATATAAACTGGCAATGACTTACTCTCCCACCTGTTACGGCAGTACCATCAGCGCTGGTGGGCTTAACTTCTCTGTTCGGAATGGGAAGAGGTGGACCCCACCGCAATAATCACCATAAAATCGTTCTCTGAACATTTTCAGAGTTAATATCATAATTGACAAAAAAAGAAAGATTCACATTGAATTGTAGGAGCGCGCTTATACGCTTCAGAAAGTTTACGGGTAATTAGTACTACTCAGCTTTGACATTACTGCCTTTACACCTGTAGCCTATCTACGTCCTAATCTAGAACATCCCTTAAAAGAAACCTCATCTTGTAGTGGGTTTCGCGCTTAGATGCTTTCAGCGCTTATCCCTTCCCAACGTAGCTACCCAGCAGTGCTCCTGGCGGAACAACTGGTACACCAGCGGTTAGTCCAACCCGG
>JANQST010000227.1 GCA_028279155.1 Cyclobacteriaceae bacterium | reverse complement strand
ATTCATAAACTGGAATCAGATGGAACACTTTCTGTAATAGCTGATGACAGCAGACTTGCCGGGTGCGTAGGTATCGATATGGACGAAAACGGACTTATTTATACTGCGAATTACAATGATGGTAAAATCTATAGTGTCACTCCAACTGAAGGAACGGTAACTCTTATTGCAACAATAGCTGGAGTCAGCCCCAACTTCGGAATTGGATATATGACTTATTTTAATGGAGCTGTTTATGCAACAGGCATAGGGACTAATAAAATCTACAAGGTTGATCCCGATGGTTCAGTTGAAGATTTCGCTGGTTCAGGAGCCAATACTCAAGTTGACGGTTCGCTACTTGAAGCGAGTTTTAAAAACCCTAACGGTATTGCAGTAGACGAAACAAACAAGTTGATGTACATTTTGGATTGGGGCAAACCTTCTCTTAGAAAGATTGAACTTGAATAAGCTTTATCAACCTATGCTCAAGTGCAACTGGTACCTGGTATTATGTTGCACTTGTTTTTTATAGAATGGCTTAACTATGATTTCAGATAAATTCTAAAAGTTGTCCCTCTATTTAACTCTGACTCCTTAACAAAGATTTTTCCCTGGTGATATTGTTCAATAATTCGTTTCACAAGTGTCAATCCAAGACCCCAGCCTCGTTTCTTTGTGGTAAACCCGGGACGAAAGACATCTGCCATTTTTGACTTAGGAATTCCTTTCCCGGAATCTTTTATATCAATCGCTATTTGACCTTCATTTGCCATCAAAATCTGGATCTTTATATTCCCGTTCCCATCCATAGCATCAGCAGCATTCTTACAAAGGTTTTCTATTACCCAGGCAAAAAGTGAGGTATTGATCCAGCCTATAATGTTTCTGTTGGGAAATGAGGTAGTAGAAATGTTGATTTTGGAAGGAAGTCGCTTTTGGAGGTAGGAAACAATGTCATCAATAGTTTCGGTGATGTTTCTTTCTTCCAGCTGCGGTTCGCTACCAATACTTGAAAATCTGTCAGTTATAGTCTTAAGCCGATCTACATCCTTGTCAAATTCAAGAAGCGTTTCCTGTTGATCCGGATATAGTCCTTTGAAGTATTCTGACCATGCCATCAACGAAGAAAGCGGGGTCCCCAATTGATGAGCCGTTTCCTTTGCCAGTCCCACCCACACCATGTTCTGTTCTGACCTCCGCAGGTAGTTCATGATCAAAAATGTAATCACTCCGAACACTGCGATTATCGAAAGCTGAACATAGGGATAGTATCGAAGTTGATTCAACAGAAATGAGTTTTTATAATAGATGTATTTGTACCCGTATATTGTATTTTCTCCAGCCAGTGTCACTAGTATTGGGTCATGCTGCTCCTTCATTCTCTCGATCTCTTTGTATAGAAATCGATTTCTATCGTCCACGTTAACAATCTTATCTGCCTTGCTAATGTTTCTGTAATCTTCCGGCACACCATCTTCACTGGTCAAAATCACTGGGATGGTATGGTTGGCCTTTACAATTTCATCGAGAACCAGCAGGAAGTTATCGGCACTTTCGTTGGCAAGAAATTCCAATGAGCTTGCATAGATATCAATCTGCCTTCGCTCTCGTTCTCTTATCTGATCTACTAAGCTATTGGTGTACAGAATCGATGCGATGCTGATCAGTATAGCTACTCCCAGAATCACCCATTTCAAATGAGGTCTTAAGGGCAAACCAATGGCCGTAACATCTTTTAACTGCTTCTTCAACGAACGATCCTTTCGTTAAAAATAACGAGGATGGGTGGATTAATTGTTCTTGTACAATTATCTCAAGACTATTGTAAAGCTTTACATTTCCCGTTTTAAGATAATGCTATGATTGGTTAAATAGTTGAATAGTTAACTGGTGGTGACTATTTGAATGGTTTGCTTCTCCAATTAACTAATCAACTAAACTTCGTCAGTTCTTCATCATGAACCACTTGGCCAGCACCTTGTAGTTGACCTTGGTGCCGTGCATAAGAATGCCAATCCGATAGATTCTACTTGCTAGCCAGATGGTAAAAACAAATCCAGCGACCAATAAGACCATGGAAAGGCCAAGCTCCCACAATGGCACTCCAAAAGGAACACGCATCATCATTACAACTGGTGAAGTGAAAGGTATCATCGACATCCAGAAAGCAAATGTGCCATGTGGTTCAATCAGGACTGCACCCAATGAGGCTATAGCAGCAATGAGAGGTATCGTAATCGGAAACATGAATTGTTGTGCATCTGCATCACTGTCAACTGCTGAGCCTACAGCGGCAAAAAGAGCACTATACAATAGGTATCCACAAATGAAATAGAAGATAAAAGCTCCCAAAGTCAGCGGAATATTTATTGAATTGACAGATTTCATGATATCCTCTACAGGGTTTTCAGGTTGAGCCTGAATATCCGCAGATTGCTCAATTGC
Source organism: Cyclobacteriaceae bacterium (assembly GCA_028279155.1). Taxonomy (GTDB): domain Bacteria; phylum Bacteroidota; class Bacteroidia; order Cytophagales; family Cyclobacteriaceae; genus Ekhidna. Next base: position 26,174 of record JANQST010000227.1, on the reverse strand, counting down.
ATCTGTCATTTGTTGCGAAGCATCCATTCTTGCTGAGAATACATTGATACCCACAGAGCCCAGAACAGCTGTCAATACGATCCACATGAGCAATTGGGTAAATCCAACGGCTGCTATTCCTATTACTTTCCCCATCATCAGGTGAAAAGGCCTGACTGAAGAAATGATTACCTCCACTATTCTGCTTGTTTTTTCCTCAATCACTCCCCGCATACATTGTGCTCCATAGATGAATATGAACATATAGATCATAAATGCAGCGACGTACCCGACACCTGTTGCCGTTCCAGAACTACTATCCTTTTCTTCTCCCGAAGAAGATAAATTGATTGAGTGAATAGAAACATCGGATTCTAATCCATCCAGTATTTCTTGAGTAAGCCCAGATCTCAAAAGTTTAATGCTTTCTATTTCCCCCTCAATTCTTCGTTCTATCGATCGAACCAGGCTGATACTCGGATTTCCTGGTGCATAAAACGATACTCCATCCGGACTATCAAGATCAGAAAGTTCCGGAATGTAAATGAGTCCATCAATAATACCATTTTCAACATGCTTTTTAGCCGAATCCAGTGGCGAATTGATGTAGATATATGTTTCATCATCATCTGAAACAAAAAGCTCCGGGAACAACCCGCTCTCGTCCAATACTTCTATGTTCTTGCTTTCACCTCCCTGATCTGATAGCCAAAAAATCAGAGCGAAAATCCCCACGAATAATAGTGGTGCTAAAAAGGTCATAATGATGAATGACTTTTTCTTGACGCGTGTCAGGTATTCACGTGCGATTATGAGACCTATGTTATTCATGGTTTCCTCCTTTCACTTGAGAGATAAAAATTTCATTTACACTTGGAATTCGCTCCACAAAAGAGTGAATCTCTACTTTTGAAATAAGTGATTTCAATAGTTCGTTTGGGTCTTCCAGGGTGGTTTTTACTATAGAACTATTTAAGCCTCGCTCAGTTGTTTCGCTCGAAATCAACTCGAAGGCTGAATTACCAGTAAGCGTTCCTGTGTATTCAACATGGAACGTTCCATCCCTGAATTTTTCTTTTATATCCAATTTTTTTCCATCCAAAATTTTCTCTGATTGATTGATCAGTGCGATGTGATCACAAAGCTCTTCCACAGACTCCATTCTGTGCGTAGAGAAAATGATAGTAGCTCCTTTATCTCTAAGTTCCAGAATCTCATTTTTGATGATATCAGCATTCACAGGATCAAATCCGGAAAATGGTTCATCCAGAATCAATAGGTCTGGTTCATGCAAAACAGTAGCAATGAACTGCACCTTCTGGGCCATCCCTTTGGAGAGATCCTCGATGGTTTTGTTCCACCATTCGGAGAGCTCAAGTTTTTCTAACCAGGCTTTGATCCTTTTCACAGCTTCTCCTCTATTCAGCCCTTTTAATCTTGCCAGATAAAGCAGCTGTTCGCCTACTTTCATTTTTTTATACAATCCACGTTCTTCAGGTAAGTAGCCAATCCTCCGTACGAGTTCGGTTGTCATCTGCTCTCCTTTTAGAGCGACGTGGCCTTGGTCCTGTTCAATGATTTTGGTGATAATTCGGATTAAGGTTGTTTTTCCTGCTCCGTTTGGACCCAGTAAACCGAAAATACTTTTCTCCGGAATATCCAGGCTCACACCGTTTAGCGCTCGATGATCGCTATACGATTTATGAATGTTTTCTACTGATAGTAAACTCAATGTTTCCTCTTTTTAATAAAAATTGATTTCCTCTTCTATAATTATGAACATTAGTCCACGAAACTATCAAATTATTACAATGCTTGGCTTTTTTTTCTGCTAGCTGGAATTTGAGCCTAATTTAGTGGCCGAATACACCTGCTAACCGGAGTGCAACTAATACGAAGAATATATTCAATCTGGGTCGTCCTTGTGATGGTACTCCTTTTTTTCATTCTTATCATCCCGCTGATTTTGTGTATTCCTTTCCAAAAAGCACATTTTGTTGCATTGAGGTTAAATAATGTCTGGGCGTGGTGTTTTTTTAGAATGGCCTTTATACCAGTGCGAAGAGAATGGAGGTTTAAGCTTGACAGAAAACAGCAGTACATTCTTTGCTCCAATCATTTTTCTTACCTGGATATTCCCAGCCTCGGATTGTTTCCAAAACCCTTCAAGTTTGTAGGAAAAAGTCAATTGGGTAAAATTCCATTGTTTGGAATCATGTATAATAATCTGCACATAACCGTCAATCGGGCCAGCTATAAGAGCCGGGCAATTAGTTTGAGGAAAGCTCGAACGGCTCTTCAAAATGGATTCAACCTTGGATTTTTTCCTGAAGGTGGCATTCGGGTAAAAGAATTCCCAAACATGGTCAACTTCCAGGATGGCGCATTCAGGCTTGCTGCAGAAAATAACCTTCCTGTTGTCCCGATCTCCCTTCTTGATAACTACAACATTCTATTTGATGATGAAATTTTGATATGCGCCGGAGAACTTGTCGGGTTGTCTATCATGAGCCCATATGGGCAAAAAATGATTCAGAAGAAGAAATAAAAAAACTTAAGTCCGCTGTTCATCGTGTGATTCAAGACGAATTAACTGCTCGTTTTCAAACTACTTCTCTAAAAAAAGAAACTATTGCCTAAGTATGATTGATGAAAGAATTAGGAAAAGCATTCAAATATTGTTTTTTGGATGTCTTTTAGTACTTCTCTGGCTTTATGCAAATGGCTATAATAATTCCATTGGCTGGGAGGTCACAACCTCGGCGGAAGTTTTGAAATATCCTGCAATTGAAATTGAGGGTAACTTGTTGGACTTCAGCATTACCGGGGAAAAATACCTTTTAACAGAGAGTTATACTGGCGGACCAATTGTTAGGAACAGAGTAGTTGATACATTATTAGTCTCAGTGGGATGGATAGGTGTTTGTCTGGCTTTAACCGCCTCTTCATTTTTAAGAAGGTATGGTTTCCTATTCGCTCTTGGGCTGTTCACTTTGTTTATTAACCGATTGAATCTAGGTGAAATTGGGCTTTTTGGTATCCAGAACAGAATGATCATACTCATTCCCTTTATTGGGTTTGTGGGACCCCTCTTCTATTTTCATGAATATCGTCCTCAAACTAAATTTCTGATTCGATTTTTGAGCCTTGTTTTGGTCAGTGCTCTTCTGATCACATTCGGAGTTTCCGAACCTGCAGTTTTCCTGGATTATTTTGTTAGCCATTCCTTGTTTGGTTTCGCAATTGCAGGTCTTTTGTTTTTGTTTGTTCTAGCCGAAGAAAATGTCTTTGGAATCTTGTTTCTTGTCACTCGAGTAAAAGGTGGGAAAAAGAACTTCCAACATTTTATCATCCTTTCCCTGATTTACCTAACAAACCTGATCTTATACTACCTCAATAAATCCGGACTTGTCCCAAATTCTTTTTCATTTTTTGATCCATTTGTCCTCCTGGCTATTTCCTGTGGTGTAGCTTATTGGACGTTGAAATTCAAAGCCGATCATTTTCGGAAATATGCATTACCGGAATTCTCAAAGCTTTTGTTCTTAGGTTTGGGAATCGTTCTGTTTTCTACACTAGGACTGGCATTCTTCAGAGGTAACGATGGGGTGTATGAGAGCTTTCACTATTTCATCCTTTATTTCCATATTGGATTTGGATTCTTCTTCTTTTTGTATCTCATCATCAATTTCATTGATGCCTTCCTCCAGGGATTTGAGGTTTATAAAATTGCTTACAAAGAGCAGCATTTCCCATATGTCTCAGCCCGACTTGGAGGGCTTGTGGTTGTCCTCGGTTTCTATTTTTTGGCCACACAAGAGCCTTATGATTTGCTGAAATCCGGTTACTACTGCAATCTTGGGAACTTCGAAGAAACGCTAGGAAACCCTGATCTTGCTGATCAATACTATCAACAGGCAAGTTTTCTCGGCTACAACACGCATCATTCGAACTATCAACTGGCATGGAATTATTCAGACAAGGGAAATGAGTACCTGACCCAGACGTACTTCGAAAAGGCATCTTCCCGATTTCCCTCAAGTTTTGCTTTTATCAATTACGCAAACCTTGACATGGACATTAACCCGGTTAAGGTTCAGGCTAAACTTGAGCAGGCGCAAGAATTATTTAATGATGGTGAAATAAAGAACAACTACGGCCTTTTGAGAATGCAAAATGAGGAATGGGACAAGGCTTTTGATAATTTTAAAGAGGCTGAATCTAGCACTTCATGGAACCAGGCTCCGTTAATCAACAAATGGGCAGCTCTTAACAAATTGAATAACACTGATTCCACTAGGCTTTTATCTGATTATCAAAAGGGGAATCATGGTGTGAAAAGCAACATACTTGCTACAGATTATAATCCATCATTCACTTTTGCATATCAAGATTTTGTGAATGTACCAGTCTTGCATCGTCAGGCCTATTTACTCAATGCGAGTTCTTTGTTCAACGAGGACACGTTAGCATCGCTTGCGATCTATGAACTTGAAAATTCTACAAACGGCAACTACAACGACCGTTTGAGGAAAGTGCTTGCCATTCATTATTACAAAAAAGGTGAGGTGAACAAAGCCTTTCGGATGATGGACTACCTGCAGGCAAATACATACCAGCATGTGAAAGGAGCTTACCTTAATGATATTGGAAAGTTGGCTCTGGATCAGGGAGCTTACCTGCTAGCATTGGAATATTTTCAGCGAGCTGGAGAAAGTGACTATCTAACCGGTGAAATAAACAAAGTTGAGGCACTTGCAGGTTTAGGTCGGGAAGACGAAATTCCTGAGTCGTTGTTAAAAACCGTAGAAAAGGATCCAGGCCTAACAACACTTGCCAACCAAATTTTAACCAATCTTGAAACCGGAGTTTTTACAAAAAATATCCCAAGCCGATCTAACCACGATTTGGAGCAAATGGAAGATTCGGTGATTGTGGTGGTAGCCTCACGAAATGCATTTGATGAAAGTACGGTTATAGAGGCAGTGAGCGTTCTTGAGGAAAGAGGCAATATTGATAGTTATTCTGTTATCCTTGAGGCCATTGAGATAAATCCATATTCAATTGAGTTGCTCAAAACTTATGCTATCACAGCTTTGAAGCAAAATTTCACTGCTTATGCAGAGGCAGTGTTACCCAGGATTGCAGCTTTGACCGATCGTGAATCATTTGGAGTATTTGCTGAAGAATTCAATAGCATCAAAGAAAACCTTGAAGCGGAGCCTTGGAATTAGGCATAAAAAAAGGCCTACAGATGCAGGCCTTCGTTGATGTTCTATAAAGTTTTAGTTAGAGAATTTGAATAGAATATTCTGAATCATTTTCTGTCTAACTGCTCTACCTCTTTGTTTTCCTGGCTTCCATTTCGGAGAATTCTTCAATACTCTTACAGCCTCTTCATCACATCCTGCCCCAATTCCTTTTACAACATGAATGTCTGTAAGCGTTCCATCTCTTTCCACCACGAACTGAACGAATACCCTTCCTTCAATACCCATTCGCTGTGCTTGTCTCGGGTATTTCATTTCTTTCTTCAGGTATCCATAAAATGCCTCTAGTCCTCCAGGGAACCCTGCTGGCTCTTCTACAATTGTGAAAATCTCATCAACATCTTCTTCCTCAGGAGCTTCTTCAAAGATGATTTCTTCAACCACAGTTTCCTCGGTTACTTCAACATCAAGTTCAACCTCGATCTCTTCTTCGATTTCTTCTTCATCAGGAACTTCAATGATCTCTGGAAGTTTGATTTTTGGTGGAGGTGGAGGTGGTTGCTCAGTTGGCGGGATTTCGAGAATATCTTCAAAGTCATCATCCACACTTCCAAGATCCAGAAGACCTGCATCGTCATAAGACCTCCACTCAAACGCTACGATTGTAAGCAACAAACTACCGCACAATCCTATGTTGAGAAAAAGGCTTGATTTTCTAGCCAAATCGGCTTTTGGATTTTTTTTCGATTCCATATTTTCCTTCTTTTTTTAGAAGTTGAACATCAAATATATGTCCCTCGCAAAAGAATTGCTAATCAGGACAATGAGTTTACCCCTTTTTTAACAAAAAACATTCCAAAAATCCTATCCCCCCACTTCGTTTTTATACTCATCGGCAGAAAGCAGGTCGTCAGCATCGCCGGATACTTTTATTTTTACCATCCAGCCTTCTCCATAGGGATCTGAGTTCACACTCTCAGGACTTGATTCCAGACCGCTATTTACTTCGATCACCTCGCCGCTTACAGGCATAAATAGATCGGAAACTGTTTTTACAGCTTCTACGGTACCAAATACATCTCCAGAAGACAGGGTTTCCCCTTCCGTTTCAATTTCTACATACACAATGTCTCCTAATTCTCCTTGAGCAAAATCTGTGATTCCGATTGTTGCTACATCACCATCCATTTTAATCCACTCGTGGTCTTTTGTGTATTGTAAGTCGCCAGGAATATTCATTCTCGCTTAATTTTTTAATTAGAGGTTGCCAAAAATAATGCGAAGATTTTATCTAATTGTATAGTTGGTATTTTTTCTGAAATCAGGTGAGAATGGAACTACTGAGAAAGTCCGAATCTTAGTTGAATTCCAAAGGCGGAAGTGGATCGCCTAAATGAACTAAGGACTTTTGGTTCTGTCACATTACGCTCAAAATACATACTCAGATCCAACTGATCATTGAGCTTGTAGGTAAATGTGGGCCTCATTTGAAAGGTCCGGCTTCCATTTGTTATGACATCTTCATCGTCAATTTTTCGTTGCACTGTTCGTGAATTTCGAACCGATGCTGATATCCTAATTGTCAAATCATTTTCAAGTGATACCGTTCGCCCTTGAAAGCGCCATGGGAACCGAAACCCAGTTGCTGTGTAACCAAAATCGATTGTGACGTCATTATTATTAGTCTCAGTTACTTGTGCATTGGACATATTAAGCGCCAAGTTCCTACTCTTCTTAAATTCAAGTCGAGTAGAAATGTTGTTAACTGTTCTCACATTGATGCCCACGAGTGGTACAAACTGCTCCGAAATCAGTGCTTGATTTATCAGGTAAACAGGAACTAGTCTATCAGCCGAATCAATTGCAAATGGATAGTCTAACAAATCATTTTGTAACCCTACAAGCGAATTATCATAAATCAAGTTATTAAAACCAGAAACTGAGTAGGTAGAATTGTATCCATGTGAAATAGTGATAGATGAAAATATTTCCTGGAGAGCAGGGATTTTTGATAGTCCCGTATAATCCACCCTCCAATTGGGTAGTGGGATTCTTGGGAAAGGTGTCAAATCTATATCCTGCGCACTCTTACCACTGTAAGCAGAAATAAATGCGGGGATTAGAACGTCTTGAGCCAATGGATCATATTGCAAATTGTTATTGACAGCATTCGGATTACTAGAGTCCAATCGATTTCGTATGGTGTTCAAATTCTGTTCAAAGGTGGCAAATGCCTTAGAGAAATTATCTTCTGTTTCTTTCTCGAAAGCTGTTCTTATAGATAAGAAAGTGGATGAATAACTTCCTGTTCGTGTTGGTGAAAGAGATTCAAAGCCTCCAACTCCATCGTTAATATCACTATTGAATCTAAAAATCTCTTGGTAGTTATTTGTAAGTCCTCTGTTCCATGAAAGTTGAATTTTGACCTCATTAAATGGTTCAAAATCCGCTCGGATATCCAAGTCGGTCCCAAAGCTTTGTTGAAACGGTGAATTCAAATATTCATTCTCGATAAGCCATCCATTATCAGCTGCTTTTGTCCGAATTCCCGGATCTTGTCCCCCAAGTATGAAATTTAGTCCCGGGGCATTCCATCCACTATCCAGTCCAAACAAGAATGGTGTTTGCTTAAATCCTGGAAGTGCTGTGGTCTCTTTAATATTGTAGGATCCATTTATGGATTTTAACATCGTTGCAAACTTGAGAATCCCATCTGTAATCGTTCCTTCACCTGGAGCCTTGGGAGTATTTGCATTCTTCAAGAAAGTTGCCTTACTATACAACTTAGACATATCAACCCTTGCATTGATTCCCCGGTCACGTTGGTTATTTAGGAAGTTTCCAAAAAATAGGGAGTCCGGCACCGCAATTTGACCGTCAGGTTGAGGAATGGACCCAGCAACCCAGCCATACCCTACTGCATATCTAAGGTCTGCCGAAATCCAATCAGTTAAAGGGAATTTGTCAAGTGGAAGTTTGTAATTTGCTGAAATACTTTGATTGAAGTTTTTCATCCTGCCAAGGTTGAAAATCTGATCCCAAATGAACTTTCGTTCAGCTTTTGTTGAAATGTCTCCTTCAATGAATTCTTCGGGTTCGTCAATTACAGCATTGGCTGTTGCAGTATAGGATAACCCTAAACTCTTTGTAATATCCCATCTCATAGAGTAATTTCTTACGAATGTGAAAAGGCGCTCGTAAACGGGATCAACTCCTTCTGTTGTTAATTCATTGTTGTAGTACTGTGTAGCTCTAAAATCTCGTCTTAGATTGGCTGAGAATGAAAAGTTACTAGGTATGGGAGAAAGGTTAACGTCCTTAATCAGAGCCAGGTAAGGACTACTCAATTTTTCGTAATTCTTGAAGGGTTCTATGCTAAACGCAGAGGGAGAATAATTATAGTTGACTCCTCCTGAAACGGATTTATTAATGAAACTCTGTGTATTAGAATTACTCCTAACAAGATCGCTATAAGCATAGCTAAAGGAGAAATTTTCAATGTCATAAATCCTTTTAGGTGATTCTGGGTTTATCTTCTGCTTCCGTACATTGGTAAAATTGATGCTTCTCCTTACTGTCCGATCTTCAACGATACGTCGATAGGCATCACGTTCAGCCTCAGTGTCTAATGATTCAAGGGAAGCTTCCAGTGGAACATCAGGATCCAATGGATCAAATTGTGGCGTCACTGTTGTCTTCTCATAACTGACAAACATTGGGACAACAAGTCCGGTCTTTTGTGGTAAAAGAAATTTTTCAACATTGAGATTAGCAGAAACGTCAAACTGCCTGGTCTCTTCTCTTGTTCGTTCAGAAATTCGCTGCTGAATATTTCCAAATCCAATTGAAGTATATCTTGTAGATGCTGAAACAGTTCCTAAATCGGCGAGCTGTGTGCTAATTCTTGCGTTGGCGGCCCACCCGGCATTGCTATCAAAATCTGTCACTCTCAATTCATTTGACCAGATACAAACAGATTTAGGTAATCCGTCATCTGTGGAAACATTTTCTGCATTTCTACCGGGGTTTCTAACACCAATCATCAGGATCTTAATGGCGGAGATGTCAGGATTTCCTTTAATGGCGAATCTGTACCTGCCATCGTTTGATGGTGTTCTGAAAGGGACGTCTTCCGGAAGTCGCGCACGGTTCCTGACAGATTTAGTTCCTATTAGTTCTTTTATGGAAACATCAATTTCATTTTCCAATGGCCACACAAGTCTTCTGATTTCAGCATCTGCTATACTAACTCCTTGTGGAGTGATTTTTAGTGGTACTTCTATTTCGTAGTAGTTTTCATCTTCATCCGTGCCCAGCCGAATAAATCCGGTCAGCTCATCATCAGAGATTCGGTCGTTCATGTAAGATTCTGCATGCAAGAACATCTTCATCCGTCCATAGTTGATCAAATCAAAACTCACGTTTTTGTAAACAGCTCTTGCATCCTTGTCGTCCAAATCCTCCACACACAATTGCAATGACTGTTCATTCAATCGGACATTATTGATCGTGGTATTGTCAATGTCACGGTCAAGTCCCGGAGGAAGTACATAAGGTGATCCTCCGTTGGCAGTACTGTTTTCCTCAATGTTCACAACAGACACCTGGAAATCAGAAGTATTTGTATTCGGGATTTCATTCAAGCCTTCTTCACGAAGAGATTTCACAGATTTCAACCATTGGCTTCCAACTAACTGCAGCTGAGCCATTCGAAGTACCACTGGCTGATTAAATCCCGTGAGGTACATCCTGACATATTTGATGTTTTCAAATGAAGGGGTGCCTATTGGAGTACCGACATCCTGAATTGGAATTCGATACAAATACCACGTCGATTCACCATTTGAAATTTCATCGATAATAAATTCTTCACCTGCCCTAAGTTGACCAGGACGTAATGGCAATCGATATTCGAAATACTCTTCCAAATCCGAGATGGTATTATCATTGTTAACATCCTCATTGTCAGGGATGGTTGTAGAAGCTGGAATAAAATCCTGGTTGCTGTCAGCAGATATGGGCGAATTTCCCTCCATACCGTTCCAGCTTTTATACCGCTGCACAATTTTGGCGTCACGTTCATCATAGGAATCATCTAGGATGTAAACAAAGTTATCCGCCGAAGGATCATCAAGCGCAGCATGCGGGTTCCCGGGAATACGATCTTCATCATCATCCCGTAACCCGTCGAGTCCAACGTCCTGGTTATCTCTTGCTCCAGGGGTATTCGCGAAAAAGTTAGTCAGGTACTGTTCGGTAGTTATTTGACCCCAGGTAGAAATAGCTGCATCTGGAATTGGTTCTCCATCTGTGGGAAGACCATTTTCAAACGCATGCCTGTCATCCGGTGCTACATCTTCAGAAACACTTCCTAGGTTAAAAACCAATTCACCACCCGTCGTATTGTTTGAATTGAAGATACCATCCTTAACCTCACCACGTACACCACCGATAAATGGATCCATCAGCCAAAACTCAAGGTACTGAATGTTAGTTGCCTGGAAGTTTACCTCGTTAGTGATCGCACGCGTAATCCCTCCCCAGTTCTCTTCAGGGTTTAGCAATAGTCCTTCTTGAGCATCTGGATTGGAAAAGTCTAACGTGGGGTTGTAATTGTACTGACCTCTTTCTGAAGGGAAATAAGCAATATCAAAAAGTGGCTCATTCAATTGAACTTGTTGGTTGTCCCTATTGGGGAAAATTTCCTGTGGAAAAACTGGGCGTTCGTAATGATTCTCAAGATCTGTATCGGAAATGTTGGAAGGGCGGGTATTGCCGAAGGTTCGGTAAAAAATACTATTGTCCACCGTGTACCAGGCAATTTTTGCTTTCCTATCATTAAAATCTAATCCGGAAGATCCACTCTCACTGAATTCACGAGGAGTAGATGCCAACCTCCAGGATTGCCATCCGCCTATATTTATTGGGGTGACCGCATTTTCAAAATCGTCTATATAGGACGTACCTTCTCCATTCACGATGTTACTGGTCCCCGGAATTAGTTGCGCGAACTCAGCATTGAAAATCACATTAGAACGCTCCTTAGTACTAACCAATGGCAATGCATCCACCATTTTTGTTAGGAATCGGGACTCTTGCTGAAAGTTGATATCGAAACCATATTTGGTGTTTCTTGTAGGTTCACTTCCAACAGCAAATCGACTAATCCCACCTGGCCGTTCACTCAAGTGCAGAACCGTGCCACCAACATTGAAATTTTCGTTGAATCGGTAATCAAATCGAGCTCCGGTTAATGTTCGTGTTTGAAAATTGAAAAGGTCCGCCTTTTCATAGGAAATATTGAGCTGTTTCCCCGAGTTGAGAATTCCATCATTCAGAATTCGAACAACTCCCAGGTTGTAGTCAACATTATAGTCAAGGCCTTCACTAAGAAGTGTTCCTCCTGCTGTAACAACTACAGATCCCTCCGCAATGTTTATCCCAGGAAGTGCAACCTCACTTGAAGAGCCGGCTGTCAGCTTACCAGCGATTACAAATTTATTTTTAGTAGCGTCCCTCTCTGCAACTGCTTTCGTGTTAGTGTACAATTCATCGTAAACGAATTTTTCAATAAGGTCGCCCTCGGTAGCTGGGTTGAATTGTGATTGGAGCTTACTCCCAAACGGCTCTAACACTGGAAAAATGACATTTCCATTTCTCCTGTCTATTGTAATGCCTTCAATGAAATCGAAATTGGCATCTGGTTGCCTGTCGTTGTTTTGGTTCAATTGATCCAACCCAAGAACCTCTATCAATGGTCGATCTTTTAACAACTGTCCTTCATGAAGCGAAGGATTATCCTGGCCAGTAACATCATCACGATAGATGACTCTTAATTGGAATCCCTCTCTAGAAACCTGCGCTGAGTTGAGGTTGTAGATGTTCTTCATCATCAGATCCCACGTTGGTAACTCTGTAGCGATCTGATTGGGTCTCAGCATTTTCAGGTAAATAACTTCATCATCTCTTCGATTTGAATAATCAGACTGGATCTCCCCTACTTGGTAGACCGGGCCATTGTACGTGTACTGGTAGGAGACAGCAAGGACCTCATCGCTTTGCAAGCGTCGTAATAAAGTGATGTATCCAAGCTCCCTATTGATTGTATATTCCGTTTCATCCAGTTTTCTTGCTGTAGTGACCTTCACAAAATCGGTAGAACTTTCGAAGCTTGGATAGTTTGAAATGAGATCTGCATCAACGGTATTGACGTCAAATGCATTTGGATTAGTTGGGTCTAGTTGATCGATTAAGTTGTTAGCTCTGTTATCCGATGGTCGTTCTGGAAGTTGATTGGCATCAGGAATGACGTCAGGACTGAAGATCCTCTGTCCTTCCCCAAGGTCCATCAATGCTACGATGTTTCGGGTGGTTCTTGTCTCGTTATTTCTGTTCAATACATAAACCTCGACCCGGTTAATGTTTACACCTGAAGTAATCTGAGGTACTGTGGCCAACCATCGTTCGTAGTTGTCTCTAAAAAACTGTCCCAGGAAGAAGTGTCGGTTTTCATCATAATCCGAACCTTGAATCTCGAATTCCCTTCCTTGAAAACCGCTTTCGATCGTTAGCGTCTCATTCCGCCCTCTTTGCTGTGAAGCAACTGCTGTAACCCAAAGTTTACCAAACTGCAGTTCGGTTTTTACTCCAAACAGTGATTGCGCTCCGGAGATCAGCGAATTGCTTACAGGCATACTAACATTTCCAATCTCTATTTTTTTTATGATGTCTTCTTCGTACCCTGTATACTCGACCTTCATATTGTTTTGAAAGTCGAAGGTGTTATTGTTGTCAAAATTTGCAGTTATTGCTAGTTTTTCTCCAACCTTTCCGACAACGTTCATACTAATCTGCTGGTCAAAGTTGAATCCACCATTTCTTTGCTGTCTTCTTGGAATGGCCGGGTTATCTAGTCGTTGAAAGCGTGCACCGAAATCAAGATTAACAAATCCGTTCGGCTGTATATCTACGTAGCTGCCACCGAAGATTCTGTCAAAAACTGGGCTTATATACAAGCGTGGGATTAAGCTTCGGCCACTGACCGCACTTTCACCATCCAATCCAATGGATTTCTCCTTGAAGTATTCTTTGTTTAGTTGAGAGTTATTGTATGCGTTAAATTCCTGGAAGGTCATCGTGGTGGCTGGGCGAAAATCCAGATTGCCTATGTTCTCATATACAGAATAGCTAATTCCGGGATTATCAGATAGTGTATCAGGATTGAACTGTACCTGGAGGTCTAACTGTGATGGATCACTAAGAAATAGTGGTGATCGAGAAGTTCTGTTAGCAAACGGATCACCAAAGCGATAGGTAGGTTGAAACGTAGGTTGTCTTGATGGTTCGTATGGTTGCAATGAATCTGCAGCCGTTGTGTCTTGTGGTACTTGCTGAAAAAACAGATCTTTTGCTCCCGCCTTAAAGGCAAAACCAAAGAGTGAACAAAGGAATAGTATATAGGCCTGAATTTTCAAAAATTCTCTACTCGATTAGGTTATGCCCTTTTGAGCGCCTGCTTGATCAATTCCTCCAATTTAATATCTTCTCCATATTCCCTCACAATCGCATTGATCGTTTTATCCGCTGCAGACTTGTTTATACCCAAAGTGGTTAAGGCAGATAACGCCTCATTTTTCAAGGTATTATCAAATTGCGGTGCAATTTCCATTGTTTTGTCCAAAAGACCCTCTTTTTTCATCTTATCCTTCAATTCAAGGACAATTCGTTGTGCTGTTTTACCCCCAATTCCTTTCACGCGCTGGATAGTATCAACATCTTCCTGAGCGATTGCAGCTTGGAGCTCTTTTGCATCCAATGACGATAATATCATAAGTGCCGTGCTTGGTCCAACTCCATTGATAGAAAGAAGATCTAAAAATCGCTTTTTTTCTGATTTTTCATAAAACCCAAACAGTGTATGCGAATCTTCTTTTACGTGCAAATATGTTTGAATGAGAAGATCTTCCTTATCCTTTATTTGAGCGTACGTGTTCAAGCTGATTTTTACTTCATATCCGACTCCTCCTACATCTACAATGACATGCGTGGGATCCTTGTAGGCGAGCTTTCCTTTTAGGTAGGTAATCATGGGCCCAAATCTATTTAATTCAATGGATTATGGACAATGCTGATGGTCATTTTGAAAGCAAAATAGAAACCACGAGATTCGTGCTCAACTAATAAACATCAGCACCAACGATAAAAATCAAATGAGCAACCCGTTTCTCCGTATTTATAATGCATTAAAAGGGAAAAGGAAAGTCACACCAAAACAAGAACCAAATATCAATTCGGGGGATGCTGATGTAATCGGAAAAGAGTTTTTAAAGCACTTTGTTGAAATAGGAGGATTAAAAAGTTCGGACGATGTGCTTGATGTAGGGTCAGGATATGGACGGATGGCCGTTGCTTTAACTGATTATCTATCACCAGATAGTCGCTACGAAGGGATAGAAATTATTCCTCAGGGGATTGAATGGAGTTCGAAAAACATTACGCCCAATTTCAAAAATTTCAATTTTCAACTCATTGATGTAAAAAACGATCGATACAATCCTAAGGGAAATCAAAAAGCTTCTGAGTTTAAGTTTCCATTTGAAGACGAATCATTTGATTTCATCTTTCTTACTTCCGTTTTTACGCACATGCTACCTGATGATCTTGAGAATTATTTATCAGAGATATCAAGGGTCTTAAGGAAAAGTGGGAAAACCTTTATTACCTATTTTCTTCTAAACGATGAATCAAGAGTTCTGATCAAAGAAGGGAAAAGTCATCATAAGCTACCCTATAAATATGAAAATTGTAGAATAGAATATGAGGAGGACCCCGAACATGTCATTGCTTATGAAGAAATGGGAATAAGAGAGTTCTATAAAAAATACAATCTGAACTTCGTGTCGGCGCACTACGGCAATTGGTGTGGAAGAATCGATCATGTATCGCATCAGGATATTGTGATTGGGACCAAAGCTTAACAAAAATTCAATTAGAGCTTCTCCTTATCCGTCACCCCAGCATCCACTACGGCTATTGTTACCATATTGAAGATTTCACGAACAGAGCTTCCCAATTGCAATACCTGAACTGATTTCTCCATTCCCATCAAGATCGGTCCGATTACTTCCGCTCCACCAATTTCCATCATCGTTTTGTAGGCAATGTTTCCGGATTGAAGGTCTGGGAAAATGAGCGTATTCACCTGATGTCCATTTAAATCGCTGAAGGGATATAGTTTTTCTAGCAGTTTTTTATTCAATGCAATATTCGCCTGAATATCACCATCGATAACTAAATCAGGCCACCGCTCCTTAGCAAGCCGAACAGCTTTTGCAACTTTCTCCGGAATAACGCCTTTAGATGAGCCAAAATTGGAATAAGAAAGTGCAGCCATTTTCGGTTCTGTATCAAAAAACTTGACGGATCTACTTGTCAAGCCAATAATCTCAACCAATTCTTCGGCAGTAGGATTTACGTTAACACTGGTATCAGCCAGAAAGAAATTTCCACGAGATGTATTCACTATATACATACCAGCCACTTTGTTCACTCCCTCCTCGGTTCCAACAATTTGAAGTGCAGGTAGCACCGTTTTCGGATAGTCATTTGAAAGGCCTGAGATAAGAACATCAGCCTCTCCCTTTTCGACCATCATCATACCAAAGTACGTTCTGCTGGTCATGGCCTTTCGAGCCATGTGCATTGTCATGCCTTTCCGTTGTCTCATTAACGAGTAGGCAGTAGCAAATTCTTCTACTTTTTCCGGGTGCTCATGAGGATCAATGATTTCACATTCACAAATGGCATCAAGGTCGTTCTCCTTAATTAGCTTATCGATTACATGACGCTTGCCCATTAAAATAGGTTGACCTACGCCAGTATCAAGTGTCATTTGGGCTGCCTTCAAAATGTTGACATGATCAGCTTCGGCAAAAACAACTTTCTTAGGATTTTGCTTGGCCCTGTTGATCAACCTAGAAACCAATCGCTGATCAATTCCAACACGTTCCAGCAGTTCTTCTTCATATTTTTTCCAATCCTCTATTTCCTCACCCGCTACATTTGAATCCATCGCTGCCTTTGCCACAGCAGGAGAAATAGTTGTGATCAATCGAGGGTCCATTGGTTTTGGTATCAAGTATTCATTCCCAAATTTTATATTCTTAGCACCATAAGCTTTCAGTACCATGTCGGGAACCTGCTCCTTCGCCAGATCAGCAATTGATCTAACAGCTGCCAGCTTCATTTCTTCATTGATTTCCGTAGCTCGGACATCCAATGCTCCTCTAAAAATGTATGGGAATCCAAGTACATTATTTACCTGGTTGGGATGATCTGATCTTCCGGTAGCCATAACCACATCGTCCCTGGTTTTCATTGCAAGATCATAGGCTATTTCGGGATCCGGATTTGCCAGAGCAAAAACGATTGGATTTTTGGCCATTGATTTGAGCATTTCCGGCGTGACAATATTGGCGATTGAAAGACCCAGAAACATATCTGCTCCCTTTAACGCTTCGGCAATCGTATCACACTTAGTATCAGCTACATACCTTGCTTTTATTTCATCCAGGCCCTTCCGGTTCTTATTGAGAATGCCCTTACTGTCAGCCATCAAAATGTTTTCCTTCTTGGCGCCTAAGCTGACATATAGATCTGTGCAAGCAATAGCTGCAGCACCAGCTCCACTAACAACAATTTTGATGTTCTCAATCTTCTTCTTAACAATCTCCAAAGCATTGATCAGGGCGGCACTTGAGATAATAGCTGTCCCATGTTGATCATCGTGCATGATCGGGATATTCATTTCCTTTCTAAGTGTTTGCTCAATCTTGAAACTCTCAGGAGCTTTTATATCTTCAAGGTTGATGCCACCGAACGTAGGCTCAAGGGATTTGACAATTTCTATGAATTTGTCTGGGTCTTCTTCATTAATCTCGATATCAAAAACGTCTATCCCAGCAAACTTCTTGAACAAAACTCCCTTTCCCTCCATCACAGGCTTTGATGCTTCAGGACCAATGTTTCCCAGACCAAGCACAGCCGTTCCATTTGAAATAACCCCTACAAGGTTTCCCTTCGCCGTATATCTATAAACATCTTCAGGTGTTTCTGCGATGGCCAGACAAGGCTCAGCTACTCCCGGTGAATAAGCCAAAGCCAAATCATGCTGACTGCTGACAGATTTGGTGGAGTTAACTTCAATTTTACCTGGTGGCTTGTTTTCGTGGTATTCGAGTGCCTCTTTGCGTCGGATTTTAGAACTCATCGGTTACGGTTGATATTCAACCAAAGGTCATTAACTAATCTAGAATAAAAAATTATGCGTTCGGTTTTTCTTTTGCTATGTCGGATGGAGTCATAAATGTTCCCAAAATAGCTTCTATTTCTCGAATGAAATTCTTCTTTTTTGTACCGGGTGAATAAACGTAACCTTCGATATAGTAGATCATGCCATTTGGTTCATCCACAATGGTATAGCTCACAAAGGGCCCACCACCTGAATTATCACTTACTCGCCATAAACTTCTGGCTTCAACCGCAAAATTTCCATTGAAACTTACTCTTTCTGTAAAAACATTGATGATCTCTTGCCTAGCGATGTACAACGATGGTTTTTCACTGTCTCTTAAGTTGGTTTGGGTAATTCGATCTCTGAATGCTCCAATATCATTGAACATATTCCGATCCCTATATGGCTCGTAATAAATGAAAACACTCTGCTCGGTTTGATCACCAAGCTTTCTGAACCATACAAAATTTCTAAGGTCTTTTGCACGGTCCCATCCGAATGGAATGGACATACTAACACCATGGTTTTCGGTAAGTTGTCTTTCCAATCCTTTTTCTCGTGAACTAAATATTTTTTGTTGCACAATCTTCTTGGCCGAACCTTCAAAAAATTCCCGAATTTGTGAACGGTTGTATTGTATTCTTTCCGCTAGCAATTCTTCTGTAGCTGCAAAAAGAAACATCACGTTTTGTCCTTTGGCAAATTCATCCTTCCTGATTCGCATGAAAATGGTCGTGTCCCGTTTAATTTGATTTAGGGCCTGAGCAGTAAAATACTTTTGTATGGCACGACTATCTTCGGTTCTGCTATCCAATGTGGTTACAAATACCATGTTGGTTGCGGATTTCAACGTAGTATTAAGTCGTCTAGGATTTACCTTGCTGACATTGAAAAGTGGCTCATCCTGTGGAAGACCCAACATTGGAGCCAAAAATGTCTTTTTTACTTCTAAGCCAAGTCCAACCGTATCGGCCCATTGCATGGAGTCCATCACAAGTATGATCTCGTCAGGCTCACCCCGAGCATTCTTTTGATAGCTTGATTTCCCATTGCTATCAGTGTCACCGCATGAAAAGAGAATCAGGGCTAATAAAATAAAGTAGTATTTGGACATCTCGGGTTATTTAAAGTCTAAAGTTGCAACAAAAATTATTCCCAGAATTTGGATAACACTTTGCGCCAACTATTTAAGTGGGATTACCAGCGATTGTCCAGGTTTGATCGTGTTGGAAGCCAACTTATTTGCTGTTTTTAACTTCTCAATGGTCGTATTGTTTTCTTTACTGATGCTCCACAAAGAATCGCCTGAACGTACCTTATAGATTTGCTGACCATCTTTAACAACAAGTTTGTCTTCATTCTTAACAGCTTCAGGAAGATCAACAGCATACAGTTTTTTCGTTTGTTCGCTGTAGGTTGGAAGCACCCAAATATTGAGTCGTTGTCCAATTCGAATCATGCTGCCTCTAATTCGGTTCCATGACCTTAGATCTGAAACTCGCACGTGGTATTTCCTTGCGATTGTTCCCAGCACATCACCACTACGCACTCGATACACCAATTTCTTTCGACCATAAGTGCTTCCTGGAGAGTTACGAGCTAGATATTGAAGTTCCTTTTTGCCAACCTTTGATGCCGTGTCATACAAATGAGCTCGATTGGCTACAACTTCAGCTTTGATATCTTCCGGAATTCTAAGCGCAAAATCTCTTGTACCCTCTGGTAGTGCTCCTCTCTTTATTTGTGGGTTAAGTTTTAGTATGTCATCAAGACAAGCGTCTACTTGATTACTAAATGTTTCCAAATGAAAGTACTGGCTCACCATAATGGTATCCCACTGAGGGCTGAATTCCTCGGCTTCTTCCTGGAAATTGTGAAGGTCTAAATGATTAAAAAGGTATGTAATTGCAACAAACTGTGGAACATAAGAGCGTGTTTCTCTTGGGAGATATCTGTAGATTTCCCAGAACTCTCTCTTGTATCCGCTTCTTCTGATCGCTTTTCTTACATTGCCGGGTCCACAATTGTAAGCCGCAAGTGCCAGCTCCCAGCTATCAAACATTCGATACAGATCTTTAAGGTGTCGGCAAGCTGCATCAGTTGCCTCATATGGATCCATCCTCTCATCAATGTACCATCCAGGTCTCAATCCATACATTTTTCCGGTTGAAGAAATGAATTGCCAAAGCCCTACCGCATTGGCCCTGGAAATGGCGTTTGGACGCAACCCGGACTCAACTATCGATAAATATTTTAATTCATCTGGAAGTCCATGTTTTGCAAGAGCTTCTTCGAAGATTGGGAAAAACAGTTCTTTTCTTCGAATAATGTCACGAGTATATTCCCTGTTTCTGATGCTGAAATAGTCGACAAAGGCCATTACCCTTTGATTGAAGTTCAAAGGAATTTCTCCCTCAATACATTGCATCCGATCGGCAACCTCATCATAGGTATTGTCTGGGATAAAATCGACAATGGGTTCTTCATCTTGCGCCCATACGCATATAGATATGCTGATGGACAACAAAAAAGTTATTTTCCGAAAAAAATCTGAGATCATAAAATCAGATAGGGTGATTGACGAAATATTAAGACTTGGGCTCTTCTTTGACTCCCTCGTCAATTTCGTTCTTTATTTCTTTGGTAGCATCCTTGAACTCCCTAATTCCTTTACCCATTCCACGCGCTATTTCAGGAATTTTTTTAGCTCCAAAAAACACTAAAATAAAGAGTGCGATAATCAGCATTTCCCAACCACCGGGCATCCATAATAGTACTGTCTGCATTGCTTTAATATTTAGAAGATCAAAGATAGGTATTTAAAAACGGACATTTACAGCGGTTTGTTAACATTTATTTCAGTGCAAGCCATTTTTCAGGGTCCAATTTGGTTCGTTCTTTCCACACCTGGAACTCCAATTCGGAGATTCCATCCTTGTTCGTATAAACTTCACCAATAATATCATCAGTACTCACCCTTTGCCCTTTCGTTACATTCACTGATTTCAATCGGGCATAAACCGTATAATAATCTCCATGTCGCACGATAACAATGTTGTGCATACTTTCAATCACAGCTATTTGCGTAACCACCCCTTCGAATACAACCTTCACTTTGGTGTCCTTTTCGGTTTGAATGCCTACACCATCATTGATGATGGTAATTCTTTTAAGTACTGGGTGCTGTTGTTTTCCAAATTTGGAGCTTATAAACCCAGAACTTACAGGCCAGGTCATTTTGTTCTTATTGGATTCAAACAGCCTTGAAAGTTCTGCTTCACT
Organism: Cyclobacteriaceae bacterium; assembly: GCA_028279155.1. Taxonomy (GTDB): domain Bacteria; phylum Bacteroidota; class Bacteroidia; order Cytophagales; family Cyclobacteriaceae; genus Ekhidna. The sequence continues at coordinate 5,411 of JANQST010000227.1, read as the reverse complement.
TGCAGAGACCGCTGTAGAAACATTTCTGGATTTTTCGACCTCAGATTCTACAATGCTGGCGATCAATGTGTTCAGCTTTTCAATGGCCTTCTTACGATCATTCACTTCTTTTCTAAGCTCTCTTTCCCGCTTACTTAGCTGGGCAATAAGTGCTGATTGTTTCTGCTTAGAATTTGCCAGTTTTCTACTCTCCCTAACCTGTTGATTAAGTAGTATCTGTTGTTCAGAACGTTTGGCTTGAACCTGACTCCTCTGAGTGCTTAATTCTTTGGTTACAACATCGATTTGCTGAGCCTGTAATCTTCTCGCTTCGCTATACTGTTCCAGGTATTTCAGTCGCTGAATCAGTTGGTTGAAGTTTTTTGCAGAGAAAAGAAACATGAGTCGGCTGTTTCCTTTGTTCGATTTATAAGAAGCGTAAATCTGGTCAGCGTATTCTTGTTTCAGGTTTTTCAGATCATTTTGAAGGGCTGAAACAACGATACTGAGATCCGAAATTTCACCATCCAATATCTTGATTTCGGATGCAATTGAATTGATTAACGACTGTCTGGCCTTGATTTGCTGATTTAATGCTTGAAGCTGTCCAAGGGTAACTTGTTTTTGAGACGCTGTTTCTTCAAGTATCCGTTCTGCTTCTGCAATCTTCCTTAAGTTTTCTTTTTTCTCCTGCTCTAATTCACCCTTGGTTTTTTGGGCGGTGGAGAGTGTAGGGATGAATAAAAGGATAGCTAGAAATAGACCGATGACCTTATTTCCTACCATACCGACTTGGAACTTTGAACGGAAATGACAGTGGTATTTGCTCGATAACGAGCTTGTTGTAAGTAATGTCGATTTCAGTATTAGGCCTAAGTTCTGATTCATAGTCAATGACTGCAGATATTTCATTTGGAAATACCTCCTGGTCCACCATCACAAAATCACGGTAATTTACGGAAATTGTATTTTTTGTAGAATCATCCGACACTTCTACTTTTTCTAGCTTATGAGATTTGGCACCAATGAAATTGCTGAAATTGTATTGTCCTTTCTTTGTCTGATACGAAAGATAGCCGTCTCCTTTCTGCAAACTTTGATCCCGATAGGGTTCTGAAAGGTTGCCAAGAATCACAGATTGGATCATATCAAAGCTGAAATCAAACCCATACTTTTCGGATAATTCCTGGAAATTGTATTCATAGTACTCCTTATCCAATTTGTTCAAAACAAGGACCCGATTTCTATCTACGAGAACCCTTGCTGCTTCTAAACCCAACCCAGGAGTAATTGATACCCAAATGATGCTGTCTTTTCGTATTCTGAAGTTTGCAGTTGCAGAAACTTTCTTATCCTCATGATCAAACTTGAATTTTGCTTTAGAGGTCAGGTACTCAAATTCCGGATCGATGATTTCAAGTTTCTCCTTAGTTCCGGATAAGAATGCTCTATTCCTTTTACATGATGCAAGCAAAAGGATGCCTAGAAGTGAAAAAATGATCAGCTTATTCATAGAGCTTCTTGTCAGCTATTTTTTTGTCAATATTTTCAGAGGCTCCCCCCAAAGTACGTGCCTTTTCCCATTGAACAATTGCACCTTCAATATCTCCCAATTGAAAAAGAACATCTCCGTAATGCTCTACTATGGTGGCGTCATTGTCCAATGTTGCTGCTTTTTCCAGAAATTTCTTTGATTCTTTGTATTGGCCATTCGTATACAGCACCCAGCCATGGGTATCTAAATAGGTAGGGTTCTCAGGATGCTCGGCTACCAGGCGAGTTGACATTTCCAGGGCTTTATCCAGGTCTTTTTTGCGAAGCGATAGAAAGTAACTGTAGTTATTAAGCACATGATCATTGTTGGCTTTGTTTTCAAGTGCCTTTTCATATGATTGATCAGATTTTTCATGATCCTCAAGACCATTATACGCATCCCCAAGCTGTCCATAAAACACAGTTAGTAAATCAGGATCTATCGTATACTTTTTCCCCTGCTCTAAAGACCTGATCGATTTTTGATAATTATTCTTGATCAAGTGGCCAGTGCCAGCAAAGTAGTAGAGCATCGCTTGATTGGGAAAATATTCCAATGCTTGTTCAGCATGGACTACAACACTATCATAATTGTTTAGCTCAGCTTCAACATTTATAATGTTCTGCCAGACAGAAAAGTTTGCAGGACTAATCCGGATAGCTCTTAGGTAATAGTCCACAGCACCTAGCTTGTCTCCACTTTGATAGAGAAGATCACCTACAAATGCCTGGGCTTTGTATTCACCGGGGTGACCATCTGCCAGCCCTTTCGAAATATTCGTGATCCTTTCCCTTTCTTCCGAACTAGTAGCCATTGAAAGATAATTGGTGAGTATCTGGAATTTGGCTTGGAAATCGAGTGCACTTGTCTCAAAGGCTTCTCTTAAAAGATTAAATGCCTTTTCCCTATCATCAGCCATCCATGCTAGTTCGCTCTTCAAGAGTGTTATCCTCGAAGATGAAGGTTTATCTTTTTCGTAAATTTCAATCTCCCGGCTTGCCTGCTCAGTTCGCTTATTCTGAATTAAAAAATCAATGAGCTCTATCGCATATGCATTTTCATTTGGATAGGCATCAATTAGCTTCTTGTACTCTGCAATAACTCCATCCAAATCTTTGTTCTTCATGAGGATCCGCTGACGCTCACGAACAATTTCAAGCTTCACCCCAAGTTGCTCTTCAATCTTATCGAACGTCGAGAACATTTCTTCAACCCGGCCCAAGTTTTGATAAAGCTCTGCAAGCTCATAAAGCGTAGCTTCATCTGAAGGGTACTTTAGTAAGATTTTTTCGTACTCTTTTGTCGCATCAACAAAGTAGCCTACGCTTTGATACAACCTTGCAAGAGCCAATCTGTAATATTTGTTTTCTGGTTCCAGTTCAATGGCTTTGAGACTATATGGAATAGCTTTTTCTCCCTCTTTGCTCTTCGTCAAAACCTCGGCGATCTTATAATTTACCGCAGCACTTCTTGAGTTCATCTCCAATGCCTTTGTAAAACTTTCCAGGGCCTTGGCATAGTTTTCAAGAATTAATTGTTTTTCAGCCTCTACTATCACAGCCTCAAATTGAACTGAATCTTCCTGGCTCTGAGGGATAACAGGAATATCCCTAGATCGCTTTTTCTGAGCAATTGCAGAAACAGAGAGCATTAAAACTGAAAAAAATACTATAAATCGCATCCGCATTACCATTCACTAAAGTCGCCCAAGCTTACTGAAATGGGCGCACCGGTCAATTTAACGTTGTTTCCAATCATCGAGTTAGCAAAATTAACGTCTTCTAGCTTAGCGTTATTTTGTATTAATGACTCAGAAATAGAAGAGTTTGTTACTTCGCACGCTGATCCAATGGAAACATGAGGCCCAATTTTTGAATTCTTTATAACGGTATTTCTTCCAATAAACACAGGCTGAACGATTTCGCTATTCTCAATAATGGCAGTGCCATCAATCAAATCCTCTCCTGATAAAAAACCCAAATACCTTGAATTTGATTCCACTGTGATGTTTTTATTTCCACAATCCAACCATTCATTTACTGTGCCAATCTTGAACTGTGTTCCTTTTTCTTTCAGGTTTTCCAAGGCCATTGTTAATTGAAACTCACCACCACCCCTGATGTTGTTTTGGATTAAGTGGTCGATTTCAGCTCTTAGGTCTTCTCCCTTCTTGAAATAATAGATCCCAATGATTGCCTGGTCTGAAACAAATTCCTGAGGTTTTTCAATAAAATCGGTGATCACACCATCCTCCGATGTTTTGACAACACCAAAGGCGCTTGGATCATCTACCTTTTTTGTCCAAATGATTCCGTCATCATCGGGGTTCAAAGTGAAGTCGGCTCGAAAAAGTGTATCGGCAAATGCCACTGTGACTTTGCCTTCCAAAATATCATTGGCGCATGCAATGGCATGAGCAGTTCCTTCAGCTACTTCCTGAACATAGAAAAAAGCTTCCGCTCCAATTCCATTAGCAATGCCAGCTAATTGATCTTTTACTTCGTCACCAAAGTCACCTATAACAAACCCAATCTTTTCTACCTTTTCAGGAACTACCGCAGCAATATCTTCGACCAATCGTTGAACAATAGGTTTTCCTGCAACTGGTATCAATGGTTTAGGAGTGGTGAGCGTGTGTGGCCGTAGGCGTTTACCAATCCCGGCCATAGGTATTATCAAATTCATGCGATTCTAAGGCTATTTGCTTGCCTTCAAGGTTCTAAAAGCTTGTCGTTCTAAAAGAAAGCCCAAAATTAGAAAGAATAGAACGATCAAAAGAGCAGATATCAGAGATTCTTGAAGCCAGGAATTCAGTAATATTCCAAGGATTGCCAAACCTAAATAGAAAATTGTTTTACCAATGTTGTATGGAACAGGATAATGCTGTCTGCCCCAAAAGAAAGAAAAGAGCACCATTGAAAAATAGGATGCGAATGTTGCAAACGCACTTCCCATGTAACCATAGATTGGAATTAATACCCAATTGAGAATTAATGTGATCAAAGCACCTGTCACACTAATTACTGCCCCATACCTGGTTTTATCTGTCAACTTGTACCAAAGGGAAAGGTTATAAAAGATCCCAAGGAAAAGTCCTCCACCCAATAACCATGGCACTGCATCCAATGCCTGGAGATAGTTTGATTGCCTGAGGAAAATAGGAGCTATATACGGAAGTAGTACAGTCACAGTGAGCCAACTGAATGAAGTAAAAATCACAAACCAGGTCATAACCTTGCTAAATAGTTCCGGAGAATCTTTGTCCGATGCTTTCGCAAAAAAGAAAGGTTCAAATGCATACCTAAAAGCCTGAACGGCCAAAGTCATGAAAATGGATAGTTTATAGCAGGCACCAAATATTCCGAGAACTTCAAGGTTGGTATACTCCTCATAAAAACCTACGGGAAGTCTATATTTCAGAATAGCCCTACTTAGCATCTCGTTAGTCACTCCAGCAAAACCAATAATGAGAACTGGCCAGGCATAAGTCATCATTTTTTTCCACTCGCCTGTATGAATAGTCAGTCTCGTTCTAATCCATGTCTTGACAAAGAAGAGGAGATAAAATCCATTGGCTATCAAGTTTGATAGAAAAACATAGCCGACTCCCAATTCATCATTGTAAATGGTATTTAAGAGGTGGTTTGGATTGTCTTTTAAAAACCATGGACAAAAAACCAGGAAAAATAGATTTAGTCCAATATTCAGCGAAATGTTCGAAAGCTTGAATGTGGCAAAGGTTTTGGCTTTTCCTTCCTGCCTCAATCTTGCAAACGGGATGGCTACTATGGCATCAATCGCCAGGATTAATGCCATCCATCTTACAAAATTTCCTCTCTCAGGATATTCGAGCGCTGAGGCTATAAATTCAAGTTTGCGTTTCAGAGAATCAAGTTTG
>JANQST010000216.1 GCA_028279155.1 Cyclobacteriaceae bacterium | reverse complement strand
ATTGGTCAGATTAAAGCCAACAATGAGACTTCTGTTACTGATATTTATCTACAGCCATTGACTGATATTTACCTTGGTGAAGTCGATTTCACGGTTGAGGTGCAGAGAAAAGGTCAGATGATGTATGTTCAGATATTCATTATCGTCGCGCTATTCATTTTGCTGATCTCGTGCATCAATTTCATGAATCTGTCGACGGCCCGTTCTGCCAAGCGCGCAAAAGAGGTTGGCCTTCGGAAAACAGTAGGAGCAGCTAGAAACCAACTAGTTACCCAATTTCTCACAGAGTCTGTGATCTTCACATTGATTGCCGTTGTTTTGGCAGTAGGAATTGTAGTTCTATTGTTGCCTTCCTTCAATCAATTGACAAGTAAGGAATTCAGCCTCCAGATGCTTATAGACCCTGAGTACGGGGTTAAGCTTGGTTTGATTGTTTTGATTTCTGCATTGATTACCGGGCTATTGGCTGGAAGTTATCCAGCTGCTTTCTTAAGTTCTATTCAACCAATTTTGACTTTAAATGCTCAAAACGTAACAGTCAAACAAGGAGCTGGACTGAGAAAATTACTTGTTGTAATACAATTTGTAATATCGGTGGTTCTAATCATCGGAACTCTCGTTGTTTACAATCAACTACAATACATTCAGGATGTTAACTTGGGCTATAACAAGGATCATATCGTCTATACTTATGTACGTAGTGATAAGTCAACAGCTTTTGCTAATGAATTAAGGAATCAGCGAGGAGTGAGAAGTGTTGGGCGTAGTAATAGACATCCTGCCTATGTCTTGAGTAGCACCTCCGGATTCAATTGGGCAGGAAAGGACCCAGATGAGACGATCCTATTTCACTACATGGGTATTGATGAACATTATGTAAGTACAATGCAGCTGCGGATCAAGGAGGGCCGTGATTTCTTTCACACAGACACTTCGGCTGTAATGATTAATGAACGTGCTTTGGAAATGATGGGCCTTGAGAATCCTGTTGGACAAACTATTACTGCGTTTGGGGATCGAACAATTGTGGCTGTTGTCGAAAATTTCAACTTCAAGTCCATTCATTCAACCATTGAGCCCATGGTTGTTTTTATGATTCCAAGACCCAATAGAGTATATATAAAATATGATCCTGCAGAAGAGGAGAATATTACCGCAACGCTTGATACAGTATGGAAAGACTTTTTTCCCAATGCTGAGTCGGACTTCTTTTTTCTGGATAAAGATTTTAGTGACATGTACGAAGCAGAGCAACGAACCAGCAGGCTTTCGACCTATTTTGCCGTTTTAGCAGTACTCATCTCATGTCTGGGACTTTTCGGCCTTGTTTCATATGCTATTGAACAGCGTACTAAAGAAATTGGAATTCGAAAAGTATTGGGTGCATCTGTTCCAAAGCTCTTCGTTTTGCTTACAACAGATTTTACCAAACTGGTGATGATTTCACTTGCTGTTTCAATTCCAATTGGTTGGTACTCAATGAATAAATGGCTGGATAACTATGCCTACCGAATTGACCTTTCGATCTGGATTTTTGTATTCGCTGCAGCAATTGCTTTATTGATTGCTTTGGTGACCGTAAGCTATCAGTCCGTTCGTGCTTCTATTCGAAATCCGGTCCAGGCATTAAGAAGTGAATAACATCAAGTCATTGCTTTCTTCAATCCTTCATTGAATAGCTTAACTTCTTCAATCGTACCTGTGCTGATGCGACACCAATCGGTGAAAGGAGGGAAGGGCCTTCCGACTCGTACTCCCTGTTCGAGCATTTGTTTTTGAAAAGTACTAATATCCCGGCCAGTCTTGAAGAAAATGAAATTGGTATGAGATCGAATGTATTCCAATCCAAGGTCATCCATAGCGGAATACATAAGTTCCTTACCTTCTTTGACTTTCTTAAGACTGAATTGATAGAATTCTTGATCTTTCATCGCTTCGGTAGCAGCTTTTACCGCAATGATATTTGTGTAGGCGACTCTATTTTTCCTAAGTTCTGAAGCGATTTCAGGTTTTGCTATCAAATAGCCTATACGCAAACCTGCCAGACCATATACCTTAGAGAAGGTTCGCGATACAATTACATTCTCACCTTTTTTGACCAATGAAACCATTGAAGGATAATCCTTCTCTTCTATGAAATCATAATATGCTTCGTCGCTAAACACCATTGTCTTCTTTGATGCAGAGGTACAAAAGTCAAGAAGCTTTTTTCTTGGCAATAGCGTGGATGTAGGATTGTTTGGATTGCACAGAAATACCAATTTTGTTTTGGATGTGATTCTTTTTTCCATTTCATCCACATCGTGCGTTTTGCTGTCGTCAACAGGGACCCAATTGATTGTTGCTCCCCATTCCTTAGCGTAGTTCATCATTGCAAGAAAAGTTGGTCTTGCCGCAATGATCTCTCCGCCATTGTTAGCATAGGTAAGACCAGTAATTTTTAAACCTTCGGTAGACCCACCGACTACTACGATATGATCCGTTGTTACACCTTCTCTATCTGCAATCATTTGATGAAGCTCCCTTGCAAAGCTTCCCGGATAACGACAGCCCAGGTCAAACGCATTTGTCATTGCCTCACGAACTTTAGATGATGGCCCAAACGGATTCTCATTGGCACTAAGTCGAATTGGGTTCTCTAATTGTCGAGGATTGAAACGTTTGCTTTCGTATTCTGTAAGTGATGAAGCAACTGCTTTGCTTCCAAGAAGGGTTAAAGCACTTAGTGCTCCACCTCTTCTGATCCATTCTCGTCTATTCACGATCGGTACCGGTTTGGTTACCATAGGAA
>JANQST010000208.1 GCA_028279155.1 Cyclobacteriaceae bacterium | reverse complement strand
CCAGAGGTCCCGTATTGATTTTTTTGCTTTCTCCACCTTTCAAGTGAAAGATTTGAGCACCCCATTTGTCAAGCGCTCTAAGAATGGCAGATCCATCCTCCATCCACGCAATACCAGAAGATGCCTTGTTCAGCCTTTTGGTGATGTTCATTATCTCTCCGGTCTCAACATTCACTTGATGCAAGTCTGACATATTGGAAGGAAATCCGTCTCGAGGATATCGATAAATGAGGGATTTGCCATCCGCACTGAATGTTGGAGAAGATTCTCTTTGTGTATTCTCCGTGGCTTGCTTCAACTCCTCCGTTTCAAGATCATAAATGAAATTTCTACCAAGATCCGAATCTCCAGAATTAGAAGTAGGATATTTTGTAAATGCAAGCATTTTTCCATCAGGAGACCATGAAATGGAAGAAGTAGACAATCCGGTTGCTACTTTGAAGTCATCAGGCGTAATCCTTTTGGCATCATCCCCGTTCCCATCAGCTAACCATACCGACATTCCGGAAGATGGTTGGTCTTGCAGGTAATCAATGCTACCAACTTCAAATGAATCGTTGAATTCATTTTCATTCTTCTTAGTGCTGTTTCTTACAAAATAGGCCAACTTCGTTCCGTCGGGGCTCCATGCATATCGACTGATTCGCTCATTTAGGATCACGCTTGATTCTCCAGATTTGATATCCCAAACTGAAAGAATTCTTCCATTTTCACTCCTGGATAAAAATGAGATCCCCTTTCCATCCGGAGTCCAGGAAGGAGATCCTATTCCCTCCAACTCCTCTGCGATCTTTATCTGTCTTTTCGTTCGGATATCCAATAGAATAAGTGAACGATCAAAACTGTTCGTGCTCATATTCCGGTTTGAAGTCATAAAAATTGCCGACTTCCCATCCGGGGATATTTGTAAAGACGAAATGCTGGTTAACCTGTTAATGTCTTCTAGTGTGAAGGTGTTTTGCTGAGACCAACTCTTAATACTCAGAAAAGAAAGCAGTAAGAAAAAGATGAAATGGCTTTTTGGTTTCATGTCGATGAGGTTTATTCAACACAATGTACATATGAAAAATCTTTATCCAATCGATAAATTGATAAGTGGTTTCATTAAATAACTAAATTTTTAGTTGAAATATTTGTTTTTATGAACTAAGAGTTTAGTTTTGAAACTAAATAATTAGTTAATGAAACAATTGACGCAAGCAGAAGAAGAGATCATGCATATTCTTTGGCAACTCGAAAGAGCTTTTGTCAAAGAAATTGTCGAGAAATTTGACAACCCCAAACCTGCATACAATACAGTATCGACCCTTATTCGGATCCTGGAAAAGAAAGGGTTCGTTGGTTATGATGCCTTTGGCAAGTCACATCAATACTATCCACTTGTTAAAAAAGAGGAGTACACGAAAAAGTATTTGAACCGCTTTGTTGAAAATTATTTCAGCGGTTCTTACGAACAATTGGTCTCATTTTTTACCAAACAGGAAAAGATGAATATCAATGACCTGGAAAAACTGCTAGATGAACTCAAAAACAAGGAATCATGATTCAATATTTTGTAGAGTTTGTAATACTCCATTCCCTGTTCCTATTTGTTTTTAAGTTGCTTCTATCTCAAGAGACACAGTTAAAGTTCCTTAGATCATTCTTGCTAGGAACAACTTTATTAAGTCTCATTATTCCTTTGATAGAATTGCCTTCGTTTACAACACTTCCAACCATAAACCTTGAAGCAACTCTATTGTCTGCTTCGGTTGTTACAAGTTCAATGGTCGAGGAAACTTCTCTATCTCTTTATGAATGGTTATTTCTCATCATTAGCTCAATTTTCCTTATCAGATTTATTTATGGACTAATCCGCATATTTAGATGGTATAAAAAAAGCGAATTAGACACCACCTTCGATTTACCCATTCGAAGAGTGGAAGGTATCAATAACAGTTTCACCTTTTTTAAGTGGATATTCATTGATCCATCTCATTTTGAAAATCCTGGTGAAATCATCAAACATGAAGGAGGGCATTCTCAACAAATGCATTCAATAGACATCCTTTTTTTCAACCTTCTGACAATTCCATTTTGGTTCGTTCCATCGCTATGGATAATGATTCATGAGCTTAAAAAAATACATGAATACGAAGCAGATCAATTTGCATTGAGATCAACAGATCAAAACAATTACATAAAGACTTTGGTGCATAGCACCTTAAAGGCGCATGGATTGAACCTGGCCAGTTCTTTCGATGACGCCGCAGTTGTTAAACGCTTAAATTTTATAAAAAAAATGAAAAGAAAAGTAAGCCCATGGAAAGTGGGAAGTATTATGGCCATTGTGCTCATCTCCGGGGCGATGTTTGCATGCCAGGAAGAACTAGATGCTGAAATCCAGCAAATTGTTGAAGAAAGTAATCAGCAAATTCTTCTTACCAAAGAGATTGAAACTGCCCTCTATGAAGCTACATTGAATAACCCGGGAAAGGAATTTGTTGTGGTTGAGGTTCCAATAGCACTTAAGGAGAAAATCGTCAAACTAGAAAAGTATGATCCCGATCAAATTGAAGCAGTGTTTGTTCAAAAAAATTCAAAAGCACTTCATGAGACGTTAGAAGGAGAAAATTCTGAAGGACATACTGTGAGGGAATCTGAAGAACATGAGGGAGGAAGTATTGTGATGATCGTGGCAAAAGACTCAGATATTTACAGAAAGACAATGTACCATGAGCAATCCAAGCAATCAAATGATGTACATACACTTGTTGAAAAGGCCGCCATCTTTCCTGGAGGTAAAGAGGCATGGTTTAACTACCTGGTAGCAAACATGAAATATCCTCGTCAGGCTAGGAAGATCGGAGTGGAGGGTAATGTACTCATTGAAGCAGTCGTAGAAAAAGATGGTAGCATAACCAATGCTACTATTTCCAAGGGGATTGGGGCTGGTTGTGACAAAGAGGCGCTAAGAGTTGTGAATGAATCACCAAAATGGATTGCTGCAACAACCAATGGTGAACCAGTGAGAATGAAAGTAGTATTACCTATTCAGTTCCGTCTGAATTGAATTTCCCAAAGGTCAAAAAAATAAGCCCTGCGTAAGCAGGGTTTTTTTATTCAAAGTGATACAAGAAAACAATCACACCTGTAAATGCAGGTTTGTTTTGACCTTCAATTTCAAGCTTGGCTTCAATTTCGGCTTTCGATACTCCTCTTAAGTTCAATAGGGAATTGAGTTTTGTCCTTAGTCTAACCTTATCATTTACTTTGACAGCCTCGCCGAACTTAAGCTTTTCTATTCCATAGTTGACCTGCATTTTGATATTTCTAATATCTGCAATCTGTTCCCACAAATAGGGCAAAAGGGAAAGGGTTAGGTAGCCATGGGCAATAGTGTTTCCAAAGGGTCCCTGGGCTGCTCGTTCCGGATCCGTGTGAATCCATTGATGGTCCAGGGTAGCTTCTGCAAACTTGTTGATTTGCTCTTGTGTGACTTGCAAATATTCTGAGACTCCTACTTCCTGTCCCTCGTAAGCTGCGAAGGCATCGTGGCTATTTATGATTGGTTTACTCATTCGGTTAGATTTTGGAATTTCAAGTTTAGCATCAAATTTTATAATAAAGCCAATCGTTCAGGAAATTCTTACACTCACTAAAAAGATCTACTCTTTGCAAACAGTGATTCCTATTCACCTTTCATTTTGGTGATTCGTGAATAGGATGTCATAATACCCTGAATAAGTGCTGAACTAAATCCCTTATGTTCCATTTCGTTTAAGCCCTCAATAGTACAACCTTGTGGAGTGGTTACTTTGTCAATCTCAACTTCCGGATGCGATTGACCTTCCAACACCAGCATCGCTGCTCCCTTCGCTGTTTGCATTGCAATCATTTGTGCATCTGCTGATTCAAACCCCATTTGAACTCCTCCCTGGGTTGCGGCTCGGAGATAGCGCATAAAGAAAGCAACACCGCTAGCACCCAAAACGGTTGCAGCTTGCATCAACTCTTCATTTATAACAAGCGTTTGGCCCAAGGCATCAAACAATGTTACGATTTCTGTCAAGACATCCGAATCTTGATCTTCGGTAGTTAGGCATGTCATTGACTCTCCAATAGCGATAGCTGTATTTGGCATAGCTCGTACAATTGAAATCTCCGATTTCAAATGGCTCTTAATTTTTGCAATGGAGACTCCTGTAACCACAGACACAAGAATTCGATTCTGAGATATATGCCGATCAAGATCTTCCAAAACAATTTCTATATGATTTGGTTGAACGCACAAAAAAATAACTTTTGATTCTTCTATTGACTCTTCAACACTAGCTGAAATTGGGAATCCTTTATCTGCCTGCTTTTGTAAAACATCTATATTTCTTCTTACCAGGGTAATTTGCTGGGGCTCTCTCAATCCCTTTTTTACCAGTCCTTCAGCTATAGAAATACCAAGGTTGCCAGCTCCAATGATGGCTATTCCATTTTCTTTCATACGCAAGAATGTTTAATTAATATTCTGGAAAATCCAGACATCAAATGGTTTGCTATTTGTTAAATCAATAAAGTGAAAAAAGAACTGTCAAGTAAATCAACGTTACTTCATTCGTCCCAATCGAGGTTCGTAAGGCGGACTAACCTTTCCCTGTAAAATACTATTGAGCCTTTTCTCTAAAGATGGATCACTTCATCATAGGCTGCCGCTGCTGCCTCCATCACAGCTTCACTCATGGTCGGGTGAGGATGTACCGTTTTTATGATTTCGTGCCCGGTAGTTTCAAGTTTCCTGGCTGCAACTGCCTCTGCGATCATCTCCGTTACATTGTTTCCAATCATATGGGCTCCTAGCCACTCGCCGTACTTCGCATCGAAAATTACTTTCACAAAACCGTCGGAAGAACCAGCTGCTTTTGCCTTTCCAGAGGCAGAGAAAGGAAATTTTCCAACCTTTACCTCATAGCCAGCTTCTTTCGCAGCTTTCTCGGTATATCCCACAGAAGCAACTTCAGGTGAGCAATAAGTACAGCCTGGAATGTTATTGTAATCCAAGGGTTCCACATTCATGCCCTTGATTTTTTCTACGCAAATGATGCCTTCAGCTGAAGCAACATGAGCCAATGCTTGTCCCTTCACAATATCTCCAATGGCATAAACACCGTCTACATTGGTTTTGTAGTAATCATCTACAACTACTTTTCCTTTCTCTGTCTTTACGCCTGTTGCCTCAAGGCCCATATTTTCAATATTGGTGGCAACACCTACTGCAGAAAGCACAATGTCACAATCAATGACCTCTTCACCTTTTTTGGTCTTAACAGTCACTTTACAACCAGCTCCTTTCGTATCAACTTTGGTCACTTCAGAGCTTGTCATGACCTTCATTCCGGATTTTTTGAAGGTTCGTTCTAACTGCTTACTAACCTCCTCATCTTCAACCGGAACAATTCGATCCATGAATTCAACAATTGTAACTTCGGTTCCAATTGACTTATAGAAATAGGCAAACTCGACTCCAATTGCTCCAGATCCTACCACAACCATTTTTTTAGGTTGCTTTGGCAGAACCATTGCTTCACGATAACCAATGATCTTTTTTCCATCGATTGGAAGATTTGGCAATTCTCTTGATCGACCTCCGGTAGCTAGAATAATATGATTGGCATCATAGGTAGTGATCTTTCCACTTTCATCTTTGACTTCTACTTTCTTACCCTTTTTCAAGGTTCCAAACCCTGAAATATGATCGATCTTATTTTTTTTGAATAAAAACTGGATTCCCTTACTCATTCCTTCCGCTACATCCCGGCTTCTTTTGACCATCCCTTTGAAATCAGCTTTAGCTCCTTTCACATCAACTCCGTAATCCGCAGCATGATTGATGTAGTCAAAAACCTGGGCGCTTTTTAGCAAAGCCTTGGTCGGGATACATCCCCAGTTTAAGCAAATACCGCCAAGCTCCGAGCGTTCAACAACCCCTACCTTCATGCCAAGCTGCGATGCTCGGATTGCTGCCACGTATCCACCAGGTCCACTACCGATTACAATAAGATCATATTTAGATGCCATCTCTTAATCTTTAAAAGTTGAAATTGAGGCGCAAATTTAAGAGGAATATTCGGAGATTTAAACTGGATGTTTAATCTTAATAAGATCTAGTTATCACTTCTTTCAGTAGAACCCTCACTTCTTATACTATTCCCTCTCCTGCCGCTCAGGATAAATGGAAGGCTTGAGTCTTTATCTCTGAAAAGCCACCTTCGTTCGATAAGATCTGGTCTATACATTCCTAGTTCATCAAAATAAGGAGTTCCTGAATAAGGTCTGTGCCCATTGGATACCGATCTTATCTCCCTCTTGTTTTTGAAGAAAAGACGAATTTGAGATGGAAAATGGTCGCCTTTATAATTGTTATTGAAATAGACAAAACGAATCATTCCAGATATATCGTTCAAAAAATAGGATGTCCTGTACACAGCTGAAGACTCACGGAATAGAATGTCATACTTTTGAGTGAACCAGTAGTAATAATCTGCCCAAGTCTCAATTGCCAAATATTCTCCATCAAGTTCATAGAAAGTTGAACCATGAACTTCTTCTAAGGAATCGCTATGAACACCATAACCAGTAATAAATGGAGCTGGAGAATACCTAAACATCAAGGGGTTTGACCAGTCTTTGTAAGATATGGTGAAGTTATTCGGATTGGGGAAATTCTCTTGAGCATTTACAGATTCAACACAAATCAAATGAACTGTCAAAATCAATGCCTTCCGAAGCATAACTTTCAAGGGTTGGTGTATTAAGATTTAAACAATAACAATGCCATAAAAAGTGATTATTAGAGAAATTGTATGTTTGCATTATGAAACTACTTGAAGGAAAAAATGCACTAATCACCGGTGCTTCAAAAGGAATTGGACGAGCAATTGCCAACGAATACGCCAAGCAAGGAGCCAATATTGCTTTCACTTATTTATCCAGTGTCGAAAAAGGTGAAGCACTGGAAAAGGAACTAACAGATCAGGGAGTTAAAGCCAAAGGCTATCGTTCTGATGCCTCAGATTTTGCTGCCGCCCAGGATTTGATAAATAGTGTAATCGAAGATTTCGGATCGCTTGATATCTTGATCAATAATGCTGGGATTACCAGAGACAATTTGTTGATGAGAATGAGTGAGGAGCAGTGGGATGAAATCATGACAGTGAACCTCAAGTCTTGTTTCAACACCGTAAAAGCTGCGGCAAAACCATTGATGAAGCAACGAAGTGGTTCTATTATAAACATGTCTTCAGTAGTTGGCGTGAAAGGAAATCCAGGCCAAGCCAATTATGCTGCTTCCAAATCCGGTATCATTGGATTCAGTAAGTCAGTTGCCCTGGAGTTGGGATCTCGCGGTATTCGCTGTAATGTAATTGCTCCGGGATTCATAGAAACTGAAATGACAGATGCACTTGATGAAAAAACTGTTCAGAGTTGGCGTGACGCCATCCCTTTAAAACGAGGCGGAGCCCCTGAAGATGTAGCGAATGCTTGTATCTTTTTAGGATCCGATATGTCATCTTATGTTACAGGACAGGTAGTCCAGGTGGATGGCGGAATGTTGACTTGATGTCATACTTCGATAAAGAAATTAAATGCCCGTTTCTAGTAAACGGGTTTTTTTGTATAAAATCAACAATTAAACTATTTGAAGATTTTTTATAATTTTATTTATAATAAATTAGTTATAATTTAGTTGATAATTCAAACGACCACTAATGCCATTAACTGAACTCACCGGTCCTCTTGGAAAGAAAAGAGCTGCGCACTTACTTCGAAGAACTTGTTTCGGAGGATCAATTGCTGAAATTGACGAATTCTCCCTACTAACTCCATCAGAGGCAGTTCAACGTTTGTTTGATTCTGACCTTCCAGATCCCGTCCTACCACTAGAAAGAGCTACGGGTCAGGAGTGGATCACCAATGGAAATGCGGAGAGTGAAGAATTTGATCTCTTGCGTCAGTTTCTCGCATGGCACATTGGACAATTACTGGGAAATGAGATAGAAGAATCAAAAAAGCTGTCATATATCTTCCGTGAACGGCTTGTCTTCTTCTTACATACTCACTTCACTACCAAGCGATCTGTTGTAGGAAGTTCTCGGGCACTGTATTACCAGCAGGCGCTATTCAGACTATATGCCTTTGATTCAGAAGATATTGTGCTTCCTCCGGAAGATCCTGAATCAATGGAGACAATTGTTCCAAGGAACTTCAAGCAATTGACCAAGAAGGTCAGCGTGGACAATGCAATGCTAGTTTTCCTGGACGGAAGGTTCAATGTGAAGGGAAGCCCAAACGAAAACTATGCAAGGGAACTATTGGAACTTTATGCAGTTGGTCGAGGATTGGAAGGTAATGTCCCTGAACCTGAATTTGTAGGAGACTATTTCTACTATTCAGAGGAAGATGTTCAAGCAGGAGCACGGGTCTTATCTGGTTTTACAACTGACAATACCTTTTCAACAATAGATGAAGAGACCGGTCTCCCAAGAGGAGCTGTAAGAGGTGGAACGATCGCTTCGAGTCATGAAGAAGGTACCAAGACTTTCAGTAGCCGCTTAGGTGGAGCAACGGTAACACCTGACGATACTTTACTTGCTGGAGGTAATCCAACACCTGAAAGTGCTATAGATGAAATAAGCCAATTTGTAGATATCATCTACAATCAGGCTGAGACGGCATTACATATCTGCAGGGACATTTATCGATTCTTTGTTTATCATCAAATCGATCAAACCTTGCAAGATGACATCATCCAGGACATGGCGAACACTTTCGCAGCAAACGATTTCAAGCTGCAATCCGTATTGGAAGCCTTACTTACAAGCACGCATTTCTATGAAGCCGAAGCTGGCGATGATGATAACAACTTCGGTAGTATCATCAAATCCCCGCTTGATATGGTGCTAGGATTCGTTCGTAATTTTGATGTTGCCCTTCCTGTTTACGAAGCAGACCTTGACAACTACTACAATTTCACTACTGATTTACTGCGAATCATTGATCAACAGGGAATGGACTATTATGAGCCTTTTGAAGTAGCCGGATATGCTGCATATCATCAATTCCCCATTTACAACAGGAGTTGGATAACGACGAATTACCTAACCAATCGCTACAATTTCATCAGAGGTTCAATTGCAACTGGTATGGAAATGGAGATGGGTCAGGTTGATATACTGGCATTTGTTCAAGCAAATTTTGATGATGCTACGGCAAGTAATGCAAGAAATTTAATAATCGCTATCTCAGAGTATTTTCTGCCAACTTCTGAGAACTTGTCGTTCGATACACCGGATGTTGGGGAGCTCACAGTAGAACGTCTTAATTACTTTCTGAGTGCGTTTCTGAGTTCTCCTCAAATAGATGCAGATCCGGAAGCTGCCTGGACATCCAGATGGCAAAGCGGAGAAGACATGGAAGTAGTAGCAAATCAGCTACGGTCCCTTTTTAACGCAATGTTGCAATCACCCGAATACCAATTAATGTAAAGCAATAGGATATGAAGCGAAGAAATTTTCTAAAAAAAGTAGGGTTTGCAGCAGGAGTTCCTATTGCCTTTCAGGGAGTACCGATCAATGTATTGGGTTCACATAAAAAATTGCAACGCCTTGCTGCTCAAAGTGACAATGACCGGGTA
>JANQST010000135.1 GCA_028279155.1 Cyclobacteriaceae bacterium | reverse complement strand
TGGACCCGGGAACACATCGTGCTCATATTATGATTTCACCAGCAAAGAATTGATAATGCAGCTTCAGACATTTAAGCGACATGCTTTAATCGTGGTTCTGCTGGTTGCTTCCACTGGAGTTATTGCCCAAAAAAAAGCGGAGCTTGTCGCTCCTGGCATCATCTCTACCGGACATGACTACTGTACCACGATTACACCCGATGGAAGCAAAATGTATTTTACAAGGACCTCCGAAAATGGTGTAGACGCAATTATGGAATCGAACCTCGTCGATGGCCAATGGAGTCAACCGATGCAAGTTTCTTTTACCGGGAAATTCGATGATACGGATCCTTTGCTATCACCTGATGGAAGATCCATGTATTTCATGACCAATCGTACGGTCGATCAGAAAGGTTGGAAAGAAGATTTTGATATATGGGTGGTTGACATGATCGATAATGAGTGGGGGAGTCCATACAGGTTGCCTGACTTTATAAATACGTCATTTACAGAAGGATTTCCGAACACTACCTCTAAAGGAAATTTGTACTTTTTCCGGGCAAATAAACCTGGCCATAGTGAGCAAGATATTTGGTATGCAAAAAAAGTAGGTGGTGGATTCGATACACCCATTAAGTTGACTGGAAACATTAATACGGAAGCCTGGGACGGTCACCCGTTTGTTTCTTCAGAGGAGGAATTCATGATCTTTTATTCAAATAGAGACGGAGGTTATGGGAGTTGCGATCTCTACATAAGTTTCGTAAAAAATGATATTTGGTCCGATCCGAAAAACTTGGGTTCGATTGTGAATTCGGAGCACTGCGACATGGTTCCATTCGTGACCAGGGACAATAAAAACCTATACTTCACTCGCATAGAAAATGGCAAGCGAAACATATATGTCGTGGAGTTTAGCAAACTATTTAATCAACTAGCTTCTACAAAACGACGAAATCAGTAGTTGATTGAGAACATTTATTAAGTGACTACTCCGGGAGAATATTCTTGACTCTACCAACAATTCCTGAGTCCAGCATTACTTTGATCCCATGCGGGTGATTGGCTGATTTAGTCAGTATTCGTTTTACAACTCCTTCTGTCAATTCACCTGTTCTTTGATGATGCTTTTGAACAACTTCAACGAGTTGACCAATTTGAATGTCATTTCTGTTTGTTCCTGATGGCATAGAAAGCTCAAATATGGTACACCCATTCCTTATATTGACTATCAGCGGGGTCAAAATCTTTTGATTTAGAAAATCGCTGATTCAGAATTTCAACTTCTTCGATTCTCTCTAAAATTAAATTTCGATAGCCAGCTCCACTACCTCCTTTTGTGAATCCTGCAGCCTGTTGACATACCAGGACGATTTTGTTGTTGGAACTTTTGCATACACCATAGGGATGAATGACTCTCGGAAACGGTTCACCATTCATTATGATCCTGCAGGTCCTTTTGTCATCCGATGCCTTCCAGAGTTCTTTGATGATCTCTTCCATGAGTGAACGCTACTTCAAATTTTGCAACCATCCAAACAATTCCATCACCCATGCTACACCCAGGTGAATAAAAATGCCACCCCAAACATTGCGACTATTGTACGAGATAACCCCTAACACATAGCCACCGAAGATTGAGCTGATGGTCTCACCCATAGGTTTTCCAAAATGGAGAAATGCATAGGAAGCAACCATTGGAAGCACTGCCCAACTTCCTAGTGTTCGGGAAAAAGCAAAGATCATGAAGCCACGAAAGATCATTTCTACCGAGATGAAGTTGGTACCATAGCAAAATTCAAAAAAAGCAGCAGTTGCCCACTCCGGAGTACCGGTATGTCGCATGAACATGCTTGCGCCAGAATGATTGTATTTCGGGTAGAAATTTTGAATATCAGCTGTAAATGAACCTATTCCTAAAAAAATAGTTGCTATTCCAAGCATGAACAGGTACGGTTTGGGATCAAACTTTTTCCAACTCAATCCATACCAGTTTTTCACATCATCTTTTTCTAAAAATTGATACAAAATCAGGAGAGGAATGACTACCAAAATCAAACTAGAACTCCAGTTGATACATCTCATGATAAAGGGAGCTTCAAGTCGATCGAGAGATTCCCGCAAGAAATCAAACCCATAGAACGACCGATCCAGTGCCAAGAGACCAAACCCCACAAGGAATTTTATCCAGAAATTTTGACTAGTAAGCCATTCCTTCGATTTGTTGTAGGCATGGAGGATGAAACAAACAGTGAGGAAGGGTCCTCCCTGGAATAGAAACATCCATACCCATTTGATTGGCTTTCCTGAATAGGAATCAATCACACTGTCCTCAAAATCATATCGATAGTTAAGAGCTATACAGATAGCTAAGAATACTGCAATGCTTAGATAGACCTTCCAATCAAAGTGTGCTCTTTGATAATCCTTGAGATATTTCCAGACTGTTTTCAATTGAAGAGTGAATCTAAGGATTTTCTTCTTGCTGACATAAAGAGACTTTGAATCGAAACATCCAAAACTTTGTTGAGCTCTTGTAAGTGATAATTTTTAATTTTCAATTCATTTTATGTGTCTGATTGTTTTTGCATACAAAACCCATCCTGATTACAAGCTCATATTAGCAGCCAATCGAGATGAATTTTACGACCGTCCAACAACCGCAGCTGATTGGTGGGATGATCACCCGTCTGTTTTAGGTGGAAGGGATCTCAAAGCCAAAGGAACCTGGATGGGAGTTGATAAAGAAGGCAGATTTGCTGCTGTGACTAATTACAGAGACCTGGCAAACATCCGTGAGGATGCACGATCTCGAGGCGATTTACCCGTCGATTTTTTGATCAATGGAAATTCATCAAAAAAGTATTCGGAAGATGTTCTTAAAAGAGCTGAGGAGTACAATGGATTCAACTTGCTTGCACTAGATGATGAAATGGTGCACTTAAGCAATTACGAAAACAAGGTGAACCTTCTTGAACAGGGTGTGTATGGATTAAGTAATGCACTATTGGATACGGCCTGGCCAAAAGTCGAGCGATCAAAGGATCGTTTTCAAGCAAAGATCAAAGAAGAGGTTCAACTTGAGGCTTTGATTCAACTTATGCAAGATGAAGAAGTTGCACCTGACGATGATCTTCCTCAAACGGGGCTTCCAATCGACATGGAACGAGCAGTTTCAGCGATGTGCATTCGTACACCTAGCTATGGAACCTGTTGTTCCACGGCCATCACCATCGATTATGAAGGAAATGTTGAATTCATGGAAAAAAGCTATCCCGTTGGAGAGCGACAAGAAAAAACAGTTAACCATTCCTTTAAAGTAGAAAGTATCAGCGCATGAGTACTCATTTCGAAAAACTGGAGCGGATGTATCTGTCCGCAAACATGAATACACATATCTATGACACCACAACTATCAAAATCAGCGATTCAGAGGCTGAAATTGGTCTGACAATCTCAGAAAAGTACTTTCATGCGCTTGGTGCCATTCATGGTTCCGTGTATTTCAAATTGCTTGACGATGCGGCTTTTTTTGCGGTAAACTCAATTGTGACAGATGTTTTCGTCTTGACGACCAGTTTCAATATCAACCTAATTCGTCCGGCCAATAAAGGAACCCTTAGGTCAGTAGGAAAAGTTCGTTATCGTTCCAAAAGCCTGTGGACAGCAGAATCAACGCTGTACAATGAAGCGGGTAAAGAGATTGCTTTCGGCACAGGTAATTTTGCAAAAAGCAAGGTTGAACTTTCGGAGGAGATCGGATATGTATAAGATGCTTAACAAAATCTGGTTTGATTTCTTACCTTCAGGACCAGAATGAGTTTTTTCAAAAAATATTTTGGCCCTAGCACGCTTGTCACTGCCGCTTTTATTGGTCCAGGGACGCTTACCGTTTGTACGGTTGTCGGAGCTGATTTTGGCTACAGCTTGCTTTGGGTACTGCTTTTTGCTGTAATTGCTACAATCATTTTACAAGAAATGGCTGCTCGTCTTGGCCTTATCACACAAAAGGGGTTAGGTGAAGCCATTCGAACGGAGATTACCAATCCCTCATTAAGAGTTCTAAGCATTGCCTTGGTTTTCATGGCGATTGTATTTGGAAATGCAGCATATGAAGCTGGAAACATATCTGGGTCCGCGCTTGGGATCGGCGGAGTTTTTGGAGATACAATTTCTTGGCCGTTGATCATTGGCTTGGCAGCCTTCATAATTCTCTTCATTGGAAAAATTAAGATCATCGAAAAAATACTGATCGCACTTGTCTTGTTGATGAGTATTGTATTCATTCTCACAGCGATTGTGATACGACCAGATGTATCGGAGATTCTTTCAGGATTGTTTATTCCGTCATTTAGCTCAGAAAGTCAATTGGCTATACTGGCCTTGATTGGAACGACTGTAGTACCCTACAACCTATTCCTACATGCATCATCTGTAAGTCAAAAATGGAAAAACAAGGAACAGCTTTCCGAACTTCGAGTTGAAAATGGAGTAGCAATTGGAATTGGAGGTTTGATTTCCATAGCTATCGTCATCACAAGCGCTGCGGCATTGTTTGGAAAAGGAAGCGTTTCCAACATCAACGACATGGCTGTCCAGCTTGAACCACTGATGGGCAACTGGGCAAGAATATTTTTGGCCATTGGATTGTTCGCAGCAGGAATTTCTTCCTCGATAACCGCACCATTGGCAGCAGCGTTAACAGCCAAAGGAATCTTTCATTGGGAGGGAGATGAGAAGTCGCTTAAATTTCGATTGATCTGGTTCTTTGTATTGGGAATTGGCACTGCATTTTCAATGGCAGGATACAGCCCGATTGAGGTCATTCGTGTAGCACAAATTGCCAATGGGATTCTACTTCCCGTTATCGTTTTCTTCCTTATCTATATCAGCAATAAGAAATCCTTGCTTGGCGATTTCACTAACAAACCGATACAAAATGTGTTGGCCGGCTTAGTCATCATCGTCAGCTTAGTAATCAGCTTCAGAAGTTTCAATAGCGTGTTTAATTTTATCTGATTATGGTAACAATTGATTTAAACTCTGACCTTGGCGAACAAGCCGATGCAACATTGGATGAGGGAATAATGCCTTACATTTCCTCATGTAACATTGCTTGCGGAGGTCATGCGGGGGATGCAGCTTCTGTTCGAAGAACAATTGATTTGGCTGTCAAAAACAATGTGGCGATTGGTGCCCATCCAGGTTTCCCTGACAGAGAAAATTTCGGAAGGGTAATTATGGAAATCGACCCGGATGAGTTAGCTGAATCAATTAAGGAACAAGTTTCCCTTGTTAAAAGAATAGCTGAAGAGGCAGGCAAGGAAATGCATCATGTGAAACCACACGGAGCTCTCTACAATTTGGCATCAGTCGATCCGGACACTTCCCGCCTAATCATCAATACGTTGCTGGAAATAGATCCAAACATCAGATTGTATGGACTATCGCACTCAGAAACAGAAAGGGAAGCAAAGGAAGCAAAGATCGATTTTGTGGGTGAGGCATTTGCCGACAGGAAATATGAGCTAAACAAGACCTTGCGCAATCGGAAATTTGATGATGCAATGATTCATCAAGAAAATGAGGTTCTTTCTCAGGTCGAAAACATCACATTTCATCAACGTGTGTTCAACGATGAAACTGCACTTGATATCCATGCCGAAACAATCTGTTTGCACAGTGATACAGAAGGAGCTGTAAATTTGGCGAAGGCAATCCGAGAACACCTTGAAGGAAAAGGAGCTACAATCGCTGCGGTTTAACAACACATCCTGGGAAATATTTCAGCTGGGAGAAAAGTGTATTTTATTGCAAGCTCCTAATATTCAAATCGAAAAGATCCATGAGAGCACACGACTCATTAAAACAGTTCTTGGCAATTTGATAACAGACATAGTCCCTTCGTATAACTCCATAGCACTTTTTTATTCTACTGAAAAATCTTCTCTGATAGAAAAGCTGGAAACAACAAAAGTCACAGCCGAAAAAAAATCGAAAAAAATTCAACGATTGGAAATCCCCATTTGTTATGAGCTGGGTCTTGATTTAGCAGATGTGGCAGTACATGCTGGAATTGGTAAAGAAGAGGTGATCAAAACGCACTTGAGCGGGGTTTACAGAGCCATTTTGATTGGATTCACTCCTGGATTTATCTATATGGATGGTTTGGATGAGCAACTGGCATGTCCAAGAAAGGAGAACCCAAGAAAATTCATTGAACCTGGCTCTGTTGGGATAGGAGGAGAACAAACAGGGATCTATTCATTAGCCAGTCCGGGAGGATGGAATATCATTGGAAGGACACCAATGCCTCTTTTTGACCCCAAACAGCAACCACCAATGAGTATAGAAGTTGGGTCTGAAGTTTCCTATGTTAGAATGAGCATAAAGGAATTTGAGGCATGGGGAAGCTGAGAGTGATAAAAGTTGGCCCTCTGTCTACCATCCAGGATGAAGGAAGGTTTGGTTATCGGCAATACGGCATTCCGCAATCGGGCGCAATGGATATTCGAGCTTTACACAATGTAAATCACCTTGTTTCCAACGGACCTGGATGGCCGGTGATTGAAACTGCTATACAGGGGATAAAGTTGGAGGCATTAGAGGAAACAACAATCGCAGTTACAGGAGCCATTACTTCAATTGAGATCAATGATCAACAGCTCCCTATGAATACATCTCACCAGTTGAGTAAAGGCGATATTCTGACCATCTCCAAACCACTGGATGGCGTGTATTCCTACCTGGGGATTGGTGGAAAACTGAAGGCGAATGAAGATTTCGGAAGTACTTCAACGTATCTCATGGCAGGATTTGGAGGTATTGAAGGAAGGGCCTTGAAGAAAGGGGATGTTCTTGAAACGAAGGAAGGAAAACCATTCGAAAACCATGTGATCAAGCGGGAGATAGAAACCAAAGAAGTAGAGACGATCAGGATCATGAAAGGTCCTGAATGGAAATTATTGAAAGACCTTCCGGAACGAACTATTTTTCAAGTCGATCCCTCAAGCAACCGAATGGGCATACGTCTTATTGGAAACCCACTCGACATGATAAGCGGAGAGGTATTATCCTCCGCAGTGATTCCGGGAACCATTCAACTTCCACCTAATGGCATTCCACTGATTTTAATGAATGATTGCCAAACCACGGGAGGTTATCCAAGAATTGGGAAAGTTGTGGAGGAGGACATGGGTCGCCTTGCTCAGTTAAATCCAATGCATAGATTGAGGTTGAAGGTGATAGCATTTGAAGATGGCACACAAAAACCGCTGAAATAAGTACATTAGTAGGCCAAATTCTCGGGAATGAGGATTTGAAACCAGGGAAATGAAAATATGAAAGCTATTAAAAGGAATGAGGGGATGCCTTTGGACCTTGATCTGATAAGGGAAATCAAGGTCAACCGGAGTGCAGTCGAAAGACGGGCTGCCACAATGAATAAAAGGCGTACTGTCAAAAAAGAATGGCAAGCTGCGTGGCTGCTGCGAGCGATCTCATGCATCGACCTTACGACACTTGCAGGGGACGATACACCAGGTAACGTTGTTCGTCTTTGCTCCAAGGCAATGAACCCTGTGAGAATGGATATTTTGCAGGAGTTAGGATTTGCTGACCTGGCTTTG
>JANQST010000099.1 GCA_028279155.1 Cyclobacteriaceae bacterium | reverse complement strand
TTCCTCCATCATCGGAGCGATAAATACCATCACCCTGGAGTACATTCTGACGGAGTTGTGTTTCTCCCATTCCGATGTAGACGATATCCGGATTGGATTGAGCAACAGCTACTGCTCCAACAGATGAACTGTTGATTTGTCCGTCAGTAATTGGATTCCAACTATTGCCGTTATCAGTGGTTTTCCATAATCCTCCGCCAGTAGCTCCGAAATAGTATTCAAATGGACGATCAGGGTGGCCGGCGACCGCTATGCTTCTTCCACCTCGGTTGGGCCCAATGTTCTGCCATTCAAATGCAGGAAGTAGGAGTTCTTGATTTCTCTGCGCCCATCCGTCCAGGAGAAAGACTCCTAACAAACTTGTGAATAAAATAGTGCGGATATACATTATCAAGGCTAGTTTTTTGGTAAGACCCAATTGGGTGCAGGAATCTCCACTTCATCTGGTAGTTGTGAAAAATCACCTGTTGCAGCAAATCGAAAGAGACCTTCTTTAAACTTTTCAGAAGCTCTAAACGCGGCTCTTATTGCTCCATGAGGTCCTCGTTTCACAGTAATGAATTTGCTGTTTTTAAAGAACGGAACTAGTTCAAGTGCATTTTCATATGGGGTTGAAGTATCCCAGGTCCCGTGTGCAATTACGGTAGGGATATCCGTTTCAAAGTTTTGTCGAAAATCATCGCCAAGATCACTGTTCCAGACTGTGCAGCCATTTTTATACCACCAATTCATCCTGGTAAAGATCTCCATCGACGGATCACTGTCGTGTTCTGCAAGTCTTGTTGGTGTAATTCCTGAACCACAATCCAACATCCAATAGCTGGCAGTTCTGAAACTTCGACTTTCATTTCGGTAATTATCAATGACTTCTTCAGCAGCTTCTGCAAAATCACCATTGTACATAGAAATGATGTTGGCCGGCCAACCTCGAAGACCCCCTGAATATCCTCGAGCAAATTGTCGAATAGATTCCCCGTCAAACAGAACTTCTTGACCATTGACGTTGACCTTGAAGGGTTCATTCTCTGCTCGACTAATAATAGATTCCAATGCTGCAATTAGACCTCCATTTGGTATTGCGTTTATAAGGCCTGGGACTTGCTCCGCTTCTTCTGCTACTCGTTTGTAAACATTCCATAAATGCCCTGGATGATCGTAGGTATGATCCGGGCCTTCCATACCTCGCAATATTGCTCGTTCTACCAATTCCGGGTACTTCCGCATAAATGCCATTCCCCAGTGTGATCCAAAACTTCCTCCCCAAATAGTTATTTTTTTGTACCCAAGCGCCTTTCTTACATCGTTAATATCATCAGCTGCTTCAAGAACCGTGAATCCACTTAAATCCAGACCAAGGTCTTCCCATGCTTGTTTTTCTTGGGTCAAAATTTCTTTAAGCTCATCGATCATTGCAGAATAATCGAACGGTTGATCAGGGACTTGAGCAGACAAGGTGGTCTCAATTAGAGTGGTTGGTTTGGAAGGTCCAATGCCTCGTTGGCTTACTATTACGAGATCTGATACATCAAGAAAAGGCCCCCAGCGTTCCTCAAACGTTCCTGGATTGGCAAGACTTCTTTCCAAACCAGAAAAACTTGGACCACCATGAAGGAAAAATATAGGTGGGGTACTAGTGTTCGCACTTTGATTGGCTTTGAAACGGTAGACTTCAACCGCAATGACATCAGTTTTCTCCTTGGATCGATTCAGTGGAACGAACATCATGCCTCTTTCAGCATTCAAAAACCCTCCATCTTCGAGCGGGATTCGTTCCGGATATAAAAAGATGGTTCCGGCTTCCGGACGATTCGCGGTTGCTGAATGAATCGTTGTATCTGGTAAATCTGATCGTTTTGATGAAGTGCTTTCACATTGCCAGAATAGTAAAGCTATTATCACCAAGGCGAGCATTTGTGAGTGGACTAAGTATCGCATGAAGTTTATAGGTTAAAGTGTGGCAGTATTATCCGTTCATACTAAAGTTAGCCAAAAGTCATTATCGGTCTATTGTTTTTAGTAAATTTCAACACCAACGACAACCTTACCAAAATGAAAGCCACTCGAAATCTCTTCTCAACTCTATTTCTGGTTATTTCGATCGTTCCGATTTACAGTCAATATCAAAATTCCTGTTCCATTGCCTTGACCGGTGATGCAATCATCACGCGTAAACTGTCCGTCTATAATGAGCCAGCTTTTCTTAAGATGATCAAGGTGCTTCGTGATGCAGACGCCGCATTTACTAATCTCGAAATGCTGTTGCACAACTACGAATCGTACCCTATGCATCAAAGTGGCGGAACGTACATGAGAGCAGATCCACAAATGGCAGACGAATTGGTATGGGCTGGATTTGACATGGTCTCGTTGGCGAATAATCATACAGGTGATTATGGAGTAGGAGGAATGCGATCAACAATCAAACATGCCAGTAGAGCAGGTCTTCTTCATGCTGGAGCAGGAGAAAGTCTCGCTGAGGCTCGGGAAGCACGATTTTTGGAAACAGCCAACGGCCGAATTGCATTGATTTCATGTTCATCTACATTTCCGGATCACTCCAGGGCAGGGAAAACTAGAGGAGACATTCCGCCACGTCCGGGATTAAGTCCTCTACGCCATTCAAGAACATACACCATTACTCAGCCACAAATGAATCAGTTGGTGGAATTAGGTAAGAGCCTGAATATCTATTCAGATGATTTCTCACCAGAATCACGAATTCGGTTATTGGGGGATACTTTCATTTTGGGAGACACCCCAGGAATTCAAACAAAGTGCAATGAAGAAGATCTTAATGAAATCTCATCTGTTGTAAATAATGCGAATACGCTCGCCGACATTACCATTGTTACGATCCATGCGCATGAACGTAAAGGAGACATTACTATCCCTGCCGATTTTGTGGTTGAATTTGCGCATCAAATGATTGATGCCGGAGCTGATATGGTTGTGGGGCATGGGCCTCACGTTTTACGCGGAATAGAGATGTATAAAGGAAAGCCTATTTTTTATAGCCTTGGAGATTTCATGTTTCAAAATGAAACGCTCTTGAGACTTCCATACGAAAATTATGAGCGTTATGATTTAACCAGTGATCAGCATGTGGGAGATTTCAATGCAAGACGATACAAAAATGACTCGGTTGGATTCCCATCGAGACCCATGGTTTGGGAAGGTGTTATCGCAATGCCAGTATGGGAAAATGGAAAATTCACCTCCATAGAATTGCATCCATTATCGCTAGGTTTCGGTCAACCACGTCAAGTCAGAGGACGACCCATGATGGCGGACGAAAAACTTGGTAGGAAGATTATTAAAGATTTAACTGATTTATCAGAGCCATTTGGAACCAAGGTTGTCTGGAAGGATGGAGTAGGGGTTGTGAGATTGGAGTAGAGAATAATCCTATCTTAGATCCGTTGCAATTAATCTAGTTTCTGATACTTCTAAGGAATAACTTCCTTTTGAAAAAAATCTTTTCAATGGTAATGAGGATACCGTTGAAAATTAAATGTAAGTAGGAAGGCTGGTTCCAAACTAAGCGATAATGTTTTAATATTTTGATTATTGCTGAAACTGGATTTTTTGAGAAAATCAAAGCATTTCTAATCACATTCTTTAATTGTTCGTGAGAGGTTGGTTGACTTGAAATTTGATAATACTTCACACTACTACCGATAATTGGCAACTCTGCAAGTTCAACCAAGACTTCTTCAGGAATGTGACTTAAACGCTCTCTTTTTAAAAATTTTAACCCATCTGAAATTGGTAAAGAAGCATTGCACTCTTTTGCAAAATCAACAATAAACTTCCAATTCTCAATGCCGGAACTCAGAATTTTGCAGGAATCACAGACCCACCGTATTGGTCGCACTTGATTGTGCCGATACCCATGAGTAAGTGTATCTATTAAGTTCATCTCATTCGAGAGAACGTTGATTTTATCGTGAACTTTTTTGTTTTCAATAATTATTTGATTCCATTTTGATCCAACTGGATGATGAGAAAATTGCCAATGAAGGTCAATTTCGTAGGAAGATTTCTTCACGGTTATAGCGTGAGTTAAAGAATTCATTATTGAATTCATTTTCCAATTGGTGGTACTCTTCCAATCTTTTTGATCGAGTCTATCTAATGCATTTTCTACCAGATGTTTAGGAATTACAATATCAATGTCTTGCGTAACACGAGCTCCATAATCATCATAGTAAAGGCTCAAATATGCAAGACCTTTCTTAATGTAATAGGGTATACTGTCTTCAATTAAATAATCTACAAAAACATCAAGTTCGTTTCTAAGCATTCTGTTTTTGTAGGTCACATATCGGTGGAAACCAGCGAATTGATTGACTAAATGATGATCAATTTCCAGGTGTCTAAAATTGCTATAGACCATTGGCAATATCTTTTTAGATCCTTCCTCAAGACTATCATAAACTTGCGGTAACACATGATTCTTGGTGAATTGGAAATCGGAAAAACAATGGTGATTTATCCATTTTTCAAAGTTGAACAAAACTTCATCTTCTTCATTACCTACTGCTGCTTTGATTAAAAGAAGTTCATTTTCGGCTGGGTAGAAATAGGGTTGACCCTTAAGAAACTTCAATTCGCTTCGCATGAATTAGTAATTTTTGATCTGCAATTTTTGCAAGTCTATCGTCATGACTTATTAGCATGATAGTAATTGAATTCTTCAGACTTTTAAAAATATCTATTAGGCTTTTGATAAATTCCAAATCCAAATGATTTGTCGGCTCATCTAAAATTAAAAGGTTCGGCTTTTGTAGTAATGCTCTAGCTAACATCAGTCGTTGCTTTTGTCCGCCAGATATACTTTTATTTAACTCATTAATTTCTGTATCAAGCTTGTCAGGTAATTGATTCACCCATTCAGCCATTCCTACTCGATTTAATGCCTTTAGAACACCATTTTTATTTGAATCAATACCATAGGTCAAATTGTCCCTGATTGTACCTTCAAACAATTCATTTTCTTGGAATATTGCACCAACACTTTTTCTGAATGAATGAAAGTCCAATGATGCTGAATCAATTCCTTCAATTAAAATTGAACCTCTATTGGGTTTTAAGTAACCTAAAGTCAGAAGCATTAAAGTAGACTTACCTACACCATTTACTCCTTGAATGAGATTAATCTTTTTAGGTAGTAAGGAAAAAGTAACGTTTTTTAATAGGATAGAATGTTGGTCATAATTGAAGTAAACATTCTCAAACTTTAATGACCCATTGAATTTGACTTTTTTAAGAGAGTTTGCATTGTATTGATCAGTTGAGTTTCTTAGACTAACCTCCAATTCATTTAAATTTTTCAGCGCATAAATTCCCTCAGACATGTTTTGTAAATGATTGGAAATGCTTAAAAATTGTTTTCTAAGTACGTACATCATAAAGAAAAAAATCAGAATAACTTCCAGTTCAATTTTTCCAGCGGTTTTTAACCATGCCGAGACAAATAGAATGATTACTAGAATGCTTGATTGGCTAAATTCCTGAATACTTGTTGCTTTTGAGAAGCTCATTTCCATTTGAACACCTTTGTCTTTAAGTTTTACAAGATTATTATGGATGTTTTCATGTTCTCTTTTCTCCATTGACTGCATCGAAATCAGTTGTTTAAACCTCAGCACGAAAAGCAGCAACTTATTGAAACTTTCATAGTTCGTTTGATATTCAGAAAATGCTGAATCTCTTTTTCTCTTAAAATATTGAATGATTAATACAGTGAAGACAGATAGGGTTAAAACAACGAGCATCAAGATAGTGTTTATGTAAACCATGATACCAAAGGAAACAGTCGCAATGACTAAGGCAGGAATAATATTGGTAAGAAGGGAATTAAAAAAACGATCGGACATTTCTGTATCTGAATACAATTTTTTGTGCAAACTTGAAAGGGATTCACTCTTAATAGGAGTAGAATTATTTAAATAGAGCCCTAAAAGCTTACTGCGATTTTGTTGAACTGAATCTCTGATATAATTAACTAGTATCTTCCTTGAAACAAGCACACCAACTGTCTGAAAGGCGAAGACACCAAAAAGAAATAGACATTGACTCACAAGCAGATCCATGTCGATTTGGTCTAGTTGTAATTGTCCGATAATCCTTCTCAATAAAAGCGGAATTGGAATGTAACTGGCAGAAACAATCAAAATCAATAGAAGAGCTATAAATTCTCTATGGGAAAACTTGCCAAGGAATGTGCGTATAAGAATCAATGCGTCCCTCATTGATTTGATCTTCTTCGATCTAGGGCTTGCTTAATAATTGAAGGAAATTCATTTTTCTCTTTCCTTTCGTAACCAAGAGTAATATTTCCTCCATGTATTCTCCTTCTAGCAACCACTTCATCAAGAATTGTTGTAGGAATCAAAGCTTCTTTTGCACGGAGATACCAATCAAGAAACTCTTCTGATAAATATTCAGTTGAGAACCACCCAACCAGGTCCATTGATTTTCTGTCTATCAACATGGTGGATCGATGGACCCCTGGTAGAAATTTTTTTGGAGTTTCTAGTCTAGCTTCTAAACTGTGATCAATATCCATGCTAAGGAATTGCTCGATCTGACCAAAAACAATTCCTGAATAGTCCATTTTCTCCAATGCGATCATTTGCTTTTCAAGTTTATTAGGATACCAAAGATCATCTGCGTCAAGAAAGGAGATAAACTGACTATTAGTGATTTCTAATGCATTGTTCAATGTAGGTCCTATGCCTTTATTTTCTTGATGAATTACTTGAATACCACGAATTGAGTCAAGGATTTTTGCTGTTCCATCAGTTGATCCATCATTTACAACAACTACTTGTTCAGCAGGATAAGATTGACTTAGGACGCTTTCAATTGCTTCTGAAACATATTTTTCAGTATTGTAGACCGGGATGACTACAGATATACTTTTCATTTTTTTGTAATTCTCTTTCGTTCTAATGCTTTTCGAATCACGTCCATTGTTCCTAAGCCTTTGAACGATTTCCTGGCAGTTATCCCTTGTTCATGAATACGATAGTGGAAGACAACCGAATCAATTACTTCGTACGTCAGTGTGCTTTCCCTTAATTTCAAAAACCAATCCAGGTCTTCACCTAATTTAAGTGATTCATCAAACATTCCAATTTGATCAAAAACCGATCTTTTCACTATTAAGGTAGCAAGTAGAGTATGTTCAATAGGCTCAGAAGAATAAAGATGAGCGCGGTATTTGCTCTCAGGCATTATAATGTAATCCATAAGCCCACCAACAACATCCAATTCCGGGTTTTTCCTGAACACCTCCATTTGCAATTTGGTTTTATTCGGAATCCAGATATCATCTGCGTCCAGAAAAGCAATAAAATCATGTGATGCTAAAGGTATTCCTTTATTTCTGGCTCCTGCCGCAGAAGAGTTTTCCTTGAAATGATATTTTATATGAGGATACTCCGTTTCAACAATTTTCTTGCTATTGTCCGTTGAACCATCATCAATGAAAATGATTTCGAATTCCCAACCCTGGCTTTCAATACTATCTAATGCTTCTCGAAGGTATTTTTCGCCATTATAGCATGGGACAATAACAGAAATTGCTTGTTTCATTGAGCTTGCAATTGATTCTTTATAAATTCATCAAGCACGTTGTTAATTTCTTCAGGATCGGTACCCAATGAAATTTCGTAAGCAGGAATAGTTCTGCAAAATTTACTGCATTTTTTAAAGGACAATTCTTCTAAGCGTGGCAATTGAAAAATGGTTGATGGAGACAAACTTCTAAAACTATTCGAACTACTAGTAGTATTTATAGATGTGTGAGTTCCATTATTGACTTGTGGAAGTAAGTGAAAATTCACTTTGCCAAATATTTTAATAGCCCCTTTTCTAATTTCTTCAATGTATAGGAGGGTTTTTTCCTCATTTGTGTTCCTAGCATCAATAAAAACCTCTAATTCAGGAAATCTGTTGATTGCATTATGATCTAGTTTCGCCGTACAATAAAGACTATATACTTCATTTAAGTATGGATTTATCAATAAGTAGTCTTCACCTAGTGTTTTATGGCCATTAAGAATTCCTCCAATGGTAGTGGAGGATTTTCCTGAACCTCCTTTTCCAGAGAGAATTATACCAATCCCATATATGCTTAGATATGCTCCATGTATCAGCTGATATTCTGTGTCACCAGACCACCAATGAAAAATGTTTCTAAAAGGAGAACTGGCTTCCCAAACTGGGATGTCAGCTGAATTCCTAACTAAATAATATCCATGTTTGGACTTCCTGTTATAAAACGAATAGGAGTTTACCCCATGGTGAAAAGTCGAAAAGTGATACTCATCATTGTAACGGTCAAGAAGCCCTTGTGCGCCATAATCTTCTTTTTGAAATGGAAATCCAAAATCAGGATTAATAACTAAGCAGTCTATTCTAAAATCGGTTACTGGCTGTGGTGGAATTTCGACATGCCTTAGGCTCTTTCCCAAAATTTCTTCAAGGTTTTCATTATAGTTGATAGCAAGAACTTCTTTTCCTATAGTATAATAATGTGTTTGAAGTTCTTCAATAACTGTCAATGGTTGGTCTCCTATATTGAGTAGATTAAAAAAATCTCTTCCCATAACAGGCGCTTAGTCTTTCTTATGAGGCCATCCCCGTTCATCTACTTCGTGTATGGGATCTAGCATTATTAATTCCTCCATATCATTGTATTTCTCAAATAGGATATCCTCGTAATTGTGTTTTTCTGTCGGTTTGACACTATGGTGTTCGACCTGCTCAAGTAGGTTTTCCTTAACCAAGTCATTTAGAAAAATAGTAATTTGATTCCTTTGCTCACCAGAAATATTATCAAAAGATGCAATAACGTCATCTTTTTCAATACCAGATTCACACTGTTCCCAAATTATGCAAGCACTGCCTCTCAAACTATAATACGAACCGGATTCAAAGTCAACAATGATTATTTCACCAGGAAATTTGTCAATAGCGAGCTTGGCCTTTCGACTTTTTAGCATACGGATAAAGTTAAGATGGTATTCTTCAAAGTTATTTCTTTCAATTTCATAAACAAGAATAATAAAATCTACATGCGGTATACGGACTTTAAGAATCGAACTCAAAATTTGAATTGCTTATCAGCTGCTGATAGAATTGAGTTATATTTTCTGAAACATATAGCTTGAAGCAATTTTTTGTGACATAGTCATGAATCGAACGATTTACACCTTTTGGGAACCAAGGAACAGAATAGTACCATATATTGAACTTTGCATGGAAAAGTGGGAGCCGTTTATTCAGGGCTTTGATCATGTCTTATTGGATTATTCGAATCTATGGGAACACATTCCTAAGGATTCTATTGATCCGGAGAAGTTCAGTTCTGTCTATTTTGGATTACAAAAAGATATAGTACAGGCGGCAGTATTGAAACACAATGGTGGGATCTTCATTGACGCTGATATGATCCTAGTAAATGATCTTAGTCCGTTATTTGAATTTCTTCGAAACTATGAAATTGTGACGTTTGCTAGTCATATGGCATTTATGATGGCAAGACCTGGAGCGTTGCTTGTACATGAATGGTATGAGGAGGTTTTGAATAGGATTGAACGATTAGAAAATAAAAAAGGTGTAAAATGGGATCATTTCGCTAATAACATAGTCAATGAGAAACTTAAGGATAAAAAATACAATGCGCTCCAAATAGACAAGTATAGAACGGCATTTACCCCTGAATCGATCTATTTTCCCAATTCAACAAGTGCCATGGAAAAGTATCTTTCATTTTGGCTCTCTGAAGATATTTCTGCCCAAAATGTTTTCTATGAAGGGCAATATATGATTGCGTTGCACAATTCGTGGACACCTGAATGGTATCAAAACTTAAGC
>JANQST010000094.1 GCA_028279155.1 Cyclobacteriaceae bacterium | reverse complement strand
TGTTGATGGACGAATTGTGTATGAACGGCAGGAGGAGTAGAATCAATCAACCTTCGATGCAACCTTTGTCTCGCTCCCATTTTTGAAAGTGAAGCCAGTACCATCCGAATTAAACTCAATCCACATGGTGATACTTCCTCCCATGTGAAATAATTGTTCAGATTGCGGAATGAGTTCTGAAATGTATTGGTACGGTGTCTTTTTACGAATAAATAATTTACCCGCGGAAAAATAAACTTCTTCCCTGGTTCCGTCTTCGTATTGGTAAAGGCCAGTATACTTCTTCAGGTCTTCCGGATTTATTGGATAAGGTGGAATCAAGCAAATGGAGATAGTTCGTTCAATGAACCTTTTCAGTCTGGCCTGCGGGATAGTTGCTCCCGTTCGATCATCTATAAACTTTTTCTTGATCTGGTTGAGATCCTCATTTTTTACCATCTCATCAACCGAAACGCCTTCTCTATATAGCTCACCAACTTTTGCAACCCACTCCCCGCTTGCTTCCCGGTATTTGATTAGACCTGCGGCATCAGTAGGAAGTCCATGCCCTGGTACATAAACGGTTTCTTCATCACCAATGTCTAATGCAACATCAATAGCTTCAAATTGTCCTACTACACCGCCCGAGTTGAAAGTTGCATACCAATTATTGGTGAATGTATCTCCCATAAAAACCACATTCCTCTCTTTGAAATAGATCAAAGCATCACAGAAAGAATGAGAAACGACCGAATAAGCCTCTACGGTTTCTTCGTTTAGAGAGATCGTAATCTTGTCTTGAAAATAGACACTTCCAACCCCACCTTCAAATGGAGCATTTTCTTGCATGTAGACGGTAGCTCCCTGTTCCATGAAGAGAGTATTGGCTCCCGCATGGTCAAAGTCTGCATGGGTATTGATCAACTGACGAATGGGTTTATCTGAAATCGACCTGATGATTTTCATCAATTTTTCGTTGGTTTCACCCTTCATCCCATCCACCAGAAGTAAGCCATCTTCACCGATATATAGTCCCACGTTTGCGCCTTGGCCATTGCCACCGTATAAGACATATAAATTATCGGTTAACTTTTCGGGAACAATTTTTGGCTCTTCCTGTGCTGATAGATGTCCAAGTAAACCAATCCCAATTAGTAGGGTAAAAAGTATTTTGAAGTTCATTGTTGTTCGTTAAGTAGCGTTAGTAAGAAATCCTTCTTCTATACAGTGATAAGGTCTTCAAGGTTGCGATTTGGGAGGTAAGCAAAAAGTAAACGAAGGTTCAGTTGTTCCCGTTGAACCAATTCTCATTCTCATATTCTTCGTCTCTCGATTCCTCCTCACGATTTTTCATAACCAAATGAGTTTCATCGATCCGCTTGCTCCGATATCCTAAGAGATGGAAAAATTCTTTAGTGAAGAGGAATGCGATCTTTAAGTTGATCCGAAGCGTATGTCTTTTCTTATCCTGCCACTTAACACCTGGAAGGATTGTTAGCCAACGATCAAGTCTTACTTTGCGAAAAAAGGCCGATAACAATAAATAAATTGGTCGTATTCTTCTTATGGTGAAGAAGCCTTCATTCCCCTGCGTTTGATAGAGGGGCATAAAAATGCGACCATCCATTGGAGCCTTGACCTTTGACTCGTCACTCTCTGCCAGTTCCTGACCTGCTCGAATCCGCTGAAAGTTAAAATAGCCAGGACGCATTTTGAAATTCTCCTCAGGCTTGATGAGATACCTGTAATAGATCTCGTAAATACTTCGAACATCACCAGTCGTCTTTGCCAACCGATCGTAGCATTGATGAAAATCAATGTCTTCTTTTTTGATAACTCCGCAGAAAACCATGGACAAATAGATGAATGCCATGTGATTCTCTATGGAAGACATGTTATCATGTTGGCCTGCCTCGTATCCGAATGCCACGTAGCCCAATTCGTTGATGTAGCTAAGAATGGGCCCGTCCAAATACTCTTCGATCCCAAGAATAATCGGCAAGGGGTACTGAACGGTGAATTTTCTGTTCAATAAACTATCGTTCACTGTTAGAAAGGGTACAGTCTCGCTTGAGGTGGTGTGCAAATCGAAAAAATAGAAAGGGCCATTCCCTTCATCAAGTATGGATTGAACCAGTTTGTAGATCTCTATTTGCTGACCAACGTCTTCATTTGTTGCATTTTTTGGAGAATTCCGTAAGGCTCGTATGCGTTCATCTGTCCATACTCTATTCAGATCTTCTTTGTGAAATCTAACACCTTTTTCAAGTGCCCAGAGGTTTCCAGCTATGGCCCAGATTGTTCCCCGGACCTGACTCTTGTTAATGTTTTGTAATACTCTTTTTAAGGCAAAAACTCCGGAAGGCTCGTTCCCGTGGATACCACCCATAAATATCAACGTAGGCCCCGGAGAAGAACCTTCAATGTGATCAATGATACGATCTGTTTCGATGGATTGATCAAGTGCTTTGCTGTGCACTTCAATCATTGTCAAATTCGATTAAATCTTTTTTGGTAACAATACCTACCAGGTGGTCATCTTGAGTAACAGGCAGGCAGCCAATCCCATTTTTCTTCATATATGAGATAGCTTCCTTTATTGGTGTCTCAAGGGAAATGGTTTGGATCTCTTTGATCATTATTTCTGCCACTTTCATTGTATCGGTGATTTCATTCGTTTTTTCGAAACTATCAATATGTGTGAAGGTTAAAAGTCCGCACAAATCACCAGAATCATCCTCAACCGGAAGATGATGAATGTTATGCCACTTCATGATTTTAATGGCCAGGTCAGCCAGGTCCTTTTCATTTACGGTGTATAGTTGCGTGGACATGACATGGCAGATCAGATGCGCAGAGTCATGAATGTGCGATGAATCTTCTTCAATTGGCCAATCGTGTACAGGATCACCAACAAATTGATGATTGTACATGGATTGAGTAAGCGCAAGTAGCGCATCATCTCGCTGCTTGGTTTTTCTAAGGTTTCGATACTTTCTAATGGACCATTGGGCCCCTGTAACCTTTGAAGCTCTTTCCTCAATAACATTCAGCAAACGGTCCTTGTCCTCCTTATCAATGTTTACTTTACCTAGTCCAGTATGAGCTATTGGCAAAAGCTCTCTTGTAACGAGTTCACGAACTGACATCAGCCGCCCCTGCCAATTGAGTACAGACTCTTTCCCGGTTCTTGCCGCTTTTATGAAGTTTGATTTTGCTTCCCTGAAATCCATGGCATTTTCCATATCATCGAATGCCTTCGGACGACCCATCATTAAACCAACCCAAAAAGCGAAATTGGCCATCTCATCAATTATGGTAGGACCTGATGGAATGTACCGGTTTTCAATACGTAGATGCGGCTTGCCTCCACCAACACCATAGCATGGTCGATTCCATCGATAGATACTGCCATTGTGCGTGTTAAGTGCGTGTAGTTTCGGAATCTTTCCGTTTTCTAACTCCTCAAGAGAATTGCTTTCGATCTCCTTTGTAAAGAGGACCCGATACCTGGCAATTTCGTTTTTAAAAAAATCGGCGGCCGTACCGTATGCCCAGGAGTCGCCAAAGGTCACACGCGCTTGTTGATCTTTCAATGCATAAGAAGAAGTTCGTGTGTCGATGCTTTGCTGGAACAGGGCGATGCGTGTTTCGCTCCACAATTCTCGACCAAGTAGGAGTGGGGAGTTTGACGATACACCTAGCAGAGGTCCGGAGATTGCCTGTGCCCAATTATAGCTGGAGATGAAATCGTCGGCTTCTGTCTGAAGGTGCATTTGAAAGCTGGTGTTACATGCCTCGAAAAGAACTGAATCATGCATGATGGACAATTCATCAATTCCTCTAATACGAAGTTGGAAATCATCACCTCTATGCTTCTTCATCATTTCATTCAATACCCAGTATCTGGGGTTGGGTGTCATGTAATCAAATACCAATTCACTCTTGGCAATTGTGGGAAGTATGCCTGTAAGTAGGATATAAGTGTCGTGCTCCTTTGCTACATCCAATGCCTTGTTGAGGAGCTCTCGGAGCTTTTGTTCAGCAACAGAAAAACAGTCGCCTTTCAACTCCAAAGGGTCCAAATTAATTTCAAGATTATATCGGGCAATTTCCGTGGTGAAGTGAGGATCATTGAGTGCTTTAAGAATCTGTTCAGAAGTCTTGGCCGGACGCCAGTTTTCATTGATCAAACAAAATTCCTGCTCTGCTCCAATGCGTGTGATACCACTTTCGATCAAGCCTCTTTCCAGCATTAGGTCCAGTGCTTTGATATCGTCGAGAAGGTGTCTTACGAATCGACTGTGATTTTCTTCATCGCTGGTTGTCTTTATGCTGTGATCACCCATTCTTTACTTTAAATTCAATTGGACAAAGATGAAAGGTAATGCGTAAGATCCTATGATCAAAGCCACAGTGCTGCATGATTTTCTGTAGCAGTTATGAAAAAAGAGATCGGGCAGGAGGTGTGATTCAAGTATTATCTATTTTGGTAATTTGATTGATTTAGATAGAAGTTTTACAGGAAATTATATAAGTCAAATAGCTGATTATTAATTATTTATTGAAAAATTGTAGTTAATAACTACAATTGATTATATATCACTACAATTTCTCGATATACCCTCGAAGTTCTCGTGCGATTGGGGAGGCAGCTGAGCTGTAATTTGACATTACAATGACGATGTAATCGTTCTCTAAGAAGATGTCAAGGTTAGAATTAATTCCGGGAAATCCGCCACCATGTCCGACAACTTTTCCGGCAGAAGTTGACTTAATACTAAAACCGTATCCATACTTCGAAGTGTGATTTTTCCACAGCAAATCAAGCGAGGATTTAGAAACTAATTCTTCATTCCGGAGAGCTAATGAAAATTTATGAAGGTCCCGTACCGTCGAAAAACCTCCACCCGCGGGACCACCTTTTAGTACGTGTTTGTAGAGGTTGTTTTCCCATCCATATTTGTTGTCTTTTGACGGTGCATATCCGATGGCTAAGTTCTCCACGGGTTGGTCCATTTCGTAGCAATCTGAGTTTGTCATTCCTGCAGGTTGATAGATATTTTGTCTGATGTATTCGTAGTAATCTTGGTTGGTCACTTGTTCAATTATGACGCCCAGCAAAAGCATTCCGGTGTTGGAATAGCGAAAGCGATCGCCTGGTTCAAACGAAGGTCGATCTCCATTGATGAGTGGCTTATAATCTTCCACTTTCTGAAATTGTTCTCGTGAGGTATTCCAGTAGGTGCTGTTGAAATAACTCCCGAGTCCACTTGTATGAGAGAGCAGATGATGGATCGTTATCTTGTCTGTGGTCTCACTGGGCAACCAACTTTCATCAATGTACTTGCTGATCGGATCTTCGAGTTTTAGTTTGCCATTTTCAACCAACTGCAAAATGCTGATTGAAGTAAACATTTTGTTCATCGATCCAAGGTTGAATTTCGTGTCAATAGTGTTTGCCACGTGGAATCGTTTGGAAGCTTCCCCACATACTGATTCAAACAACACCTCTTCTCCTTTGGCGATAAGAACAGTTCCTGAGAATTTGTCCTTCTGACATAGTTGGCTAACCAGTTGGTCTGCTTTCGTTGCCAGGTCTTCTTGCCCACAACTTACAAGTGGAAGAAGGAGTGAGAATTGGATGAGGAGGACATTAACCTTTGGGAGTACCATAGATTTCATGATCTCCTTTATGATACGGATATCTTTTTGAAAGGACTAGTTTATTGTGTTAATGTTTGTGAACATCAAACCAATGTTGTTATCTAGACGAAGTAAAGGACCTATTCTGAATCAATACCCGCTCGCTTTACCCTCACCACTTGATGAATCCGAGGCACCAACCATTACTCCATTTTCTTCATCGTATCGAATTCCCATTAACACTCCAAGCCGGCTTCTTTCAACCAAAGTATGTCCCATACTTTGCAGGGCTTTTCTAGTATCAGGTGAAAGAAGGTCCTTTTCATACATGATTCGATCCGGCAACCATTGATGGTGGATTTTCATGACTTCAATCGCTTTGTGAATTTCCATGTCAAATTCTAAAACATTCAGAACTGTTTGGAATACGGTGTTAATAATTGTCCGACCACCCGGGCTTCCGATAACCAGGTAAGGTTTACCATCTTTAGCCACGATGGTAGGAGTCATGCTGGAGAGCATTCGTTTTTCTGGTGCAATTAGATTTGGTTTGGTTCCAATCTGCCCGGTGCTGGTAGTGACTCCCGGAACAGGATTGAAATCTCCCATTTCATTATTGAAAATGAAGCCCAATTCTTTTGATCCCATTCGTGAACCATAGCCGAATTCAAGCGTGTAGGTTAATGAAACAGCATTTCCGTCCTTATCCATGACTGAGAAATGAGTAGTGCTGTTTCCATCATAGAGCTGACCGAATTTAGACGAATCACTCACTGAGGCTTTTTGCATGTCAATCTCCGCAAATCTGTTTTTTGCGTGCTGTTTCGATATCAATCGATCAACTGGCATATCAGGATTGAAATCCGGATCACCAAGATGTTCTGCCCGATCAGCGAATGCCCGTCGCATAGCCTCAGCAGCAAGGTGCACATATCCAGTTGAGTTGAATTCAAGCTCTTCGAAATTGGCTAACTCCATCAGGTTCATCATCTCCAATAATGCAACACCACCAGAACT
Source organism: Cyclobacteriaceae bacterium (assembly GCA_028279155.1). Taxonomy (GTDB): domain Bacteria; phylum Bacteroidota; class Bacteroidia; order Cytophagales; family Cyclobacteriaceae; genus Ekhidna. The sequence continues at coordinate 2,551 of JANQST010000094.1, read as the reverse complement.
AGGAGGTGGCATGGAGTATATCTCATAGTCTTTGTAAGTTCCTTTGACTGGCTCTCGCTCAATCGCTTCGTATTTGGCCAGATCTTGTTTCGAGATCAAACCACCATTTTCCTTCATGTAGCTGACGATTTTCTTAGCTACTTCTCCCTTATAGAATCCGTCATGACCTTTGTCTCGAATAGCTGTGAGTGTTTTTGCTAGTGCCTCTTGTTTCCAGGTTTCTCCAGGTTGAGTCACTTCACCAGAGCGATTGGAGAAATATTCCCCCATGAATGAATCGGGACTTCTTTCTCGGAATCTTTGTGCAGCTCCATACAATGTCCAGTTCATTGTGAATCCATTTTGAGCAAGGTCAACTGCTGGCTGTACTAAATCTGCCCAGGGCAATGAGCCGTGCTTTTGATGCGATTTATAAAGCCCTGCCACCGTTCCAGGGACACCTATGGCCTTGATGGTCAAATGATTCTCCATTCGAATGAGATTTCCATCTTCATCCAGATACATATCATTCGTAGCCTTAAGTGGAGCTTTTTCTCGGAAGTCAAATGTGGTAACGTCTCCATCTCCTGTCATGTAGACCAGAAAGCCTCCTCCACCAATATTTCCTGCCGATGGATGTGTAACTGCCAGTGCGAATGCCGTTGCTACTGCTGCATCCACGGCGTTTCCACCTTTTTTAAGAATATCCACCCCTACATCGGAGGCAATTCCACTGGTTGAAACAACCATGCCATTTTTGGCTTTGACTTGTGCCTGTGTAGAGGAGAAAAAAGCTAGAATTCCAACGAAGGCGAGAAGTGATTTGATTTTCTGAATACGCATAAAAGGAAAGGTTATGAAATGGAAGCTGAAGATAGTGAATTTTGATTTTTTGAAATTCAATCTTGGGATAAGAGGTCTCCTCAAGAGATGAAAGAGATTTATCCGAGACATAAGAATTTGGTACTGTAGGCCCTGCAGAAACAAAAAAAAGACACGATCATCCGAACCGTGTCTTCTTGCATTAAAACAATTTTTACTTAGTCCTCTTTCAACCTTAAATTTCCGTAGCTGGAATCTATCCTGATGAGTTTGCTTTCATCACCGTTTCCGATCTTTCCTCGATACATACTTTTGTTGGATTCCTTTACCCGATAATTGAAATCAATATCAAGGCCAGAGTAGGATTTAAGATCTGCAAAACTGAATTCCGCTTCAATTCTAGCATTTAGTCCAGGTTCAAGCCCAATTTCATATGAGCCGAATTTCCCCTCAATGTCAACCAGGGTAAATGTTTTGGCTAATCGTCTTAATCTAAAATCTCCAAGGTAGCTGGCTTCCATTTCGAGCTTTCCAGTTAGTTCGTCGATTTCGAAACCAGAGAAATGAATGTCCGCATCAATAGTGTTGGCCTTTTCGATTTCCACATCACCATATTTACTTTCCAGCTCGAGATCTTCAACTTCCCCAATCTCAACATCTGAGAACCCCTGATTGAGTTCAATATTTTTTGAAGACTCAAGGGAGAAATCACTGTACTTTACCGTAAGGTCACCATCTTGAATGTTGTCGATGTCTCCGCTTCCAAAGGATAATTTGAGTTCAGTGTCTCCCGCTACATCACCAACTCGCATGGATCCGTATGAAACATTTATATCAAGATCGCCACCTCTGTTGCCCATTAGGACATCTCCAAAACTATTCTTGATATCAAGTGGATTTGCCTCAGGCATGGAAATCGTATAGTTCACTTCAAACCCCTCGTTGTTCTTGTTTTTCATCCGGTCAATTCTGGTTTCAAACGAGATCTGGGAACTTCCCTCATCAATATCTATCTCGATTTGATCCAATATCCGCTGTGCTCGTTCTTCGGATCTACTTCTTCCAATGAGTTCAATTTTTATAGCAAATTCATTCTTGTCCCAGGAGTTGATCTCTATTCTTCCAAACTTATTTCGAATCTGCAAGGATGTGGTCGCACTTACATTGTATGATTTCTCAACTACTCTTTTTTTCTCGAGTTGGTCTTTACTCAACCCCAGATTGGCCGAAAAGAGGAGAAGGAGTATTAAATTATATTTCACTATTTGGTTCAATTTCATGGTTTTGATCTTTAATGTTTTCCAAAATTTCCAGCTGCTTACTCAGGATCTGCAGCCTAAGCTGTAGGTTGCTGATCATCGCATCCACAATGCGTTCACTTGCAGCGTTCGTTTGGTAGGTTTCCTTTAGTTCGACATACAACACATCTAATTGATCAATTTCTTCTAGTAGTTCTTCTTGTTCTTCAGGTGAAAGCTTTTCCTGGATTTCCATCCGCTTAACACTTATAAGCTGAGTGTAGTAATCTTCAGCTTGAGTGAATTCTTCAGAAAACTGAGGCCCGGATTGACTTTCTTCAAAGCTCTTTTCTACCAAGAGATAGATTGTAGAAACCATAAAGAGTATGGCTGCCACTTTCCAGACTACTTGTAGGAAATTATTATTTCTTCCAAGTTGTTTGTTTATTCCCTTCCAGACTTTCTCTGATGGATTGGCATCATTGAATGCATCCTTGTTATTCATGATGAAT
>JANQST010000093.1 GCA_028279155.1 Cyclobacteriaceae bacterium | reverse complement strand
ACCCAACAGCGCTTGTGATGGCAACCAGTGCGTTTCAGGCGGTTAATCTAATTGGGTATCCGGAAGCCAGAATCATCTTGTCACAATGTGTCACCTACCTGGCTTCTTCGCCCAAAAGCAATGCGTCCTATGTTGCAGTAAAGCAAGCACAATCATTGGTACAAGAAACCGGGGATCTTCCCGTTCCAATGCAAATTAGAAATGCGCCAACCAAGCTGATGAAAGATCAAGGGTATGGAAAAGGATATCAATACGCCCATGATCATGACCTCAACTTTGTAGACATGGAATTCTTGCCAGAAGAAATAAAGAATACCAAACTCTACGATCCGGGTAAGAATCCAAGAGAAGAGGATCTAAGAAAATTCCTCAAGGCCAGATGGAAAGAGAAGTACGGGTATTAGAATTTTGCTGCTACTCCAAATTTAACCACCAGAAGATCCGTTGTTGATTCCCTTGCTTCTGTAGAGAAATCAAGGTCGCCCTGCTGAATGTTTGCCGGATCATAAGCTGCTTCAGAACCGGTAAATTCCACTGACCAGGCTTCCGTATCTGTCCCGTCAAAAAACTGTGCCCGTTCTCCTCGGAAGTAGTTGACTCTAAGATCAAGGAATAGGTTTGAGGATAATTTAAACATCAGTCCACCACCGAAACCATAGCTAAAAACAAAATCATCCAAAATTGTTTTACGAACAATGACGTCATTGTCATCATCACTGAATCTTCTGTCATTGGATCGATCCTCAATTCTGGTGTTTGTCGAGATGTACCTGAATCCAACCAGACCTTCTACGTAGGGCTGGATATTGGATAACGGTGCCACTGCTCGAACAAAAGCATGAGTTCCGAAGAGACTATTGGTATTGATGATTCGAAGGGGAATGTCCAATTGCCCGAGTAGTGTGCCCTGAGATGAACGAATTTCGGCAACCAGATCTTCATTTTGGGCATTTCTGCCATAGATCATGTAGTTGAAATCGATCCCGGCATATATCGGAACTCCTTTTTGGAATGGAAATGCAATTGAAAGGTCAAAACCAAATCCATTTGCGTCGGTGTTTTGTCTGAAATCATTTCGAGGAACACCAACAGAAAATCCCAGGCTGCCCATTTGTGCTATGCCAGAGAAAGAAATAAATAGTGCCAAAGCGGCTATTAGTAGTTTTTTCATAGTAGGTAGTAGTTAATTCAAGAAAATCAAATGATGTGTGATATTCAAAATTCTTGCCAAACAAAAATAGGGATTCTCTGGTAGGGAAGAACAGGAGCTAAGAAACGATGTTGATAATTAGGAATAATTGACGCTCAAAGGTCTTTATTCTCATACCTCAGATAATGTTCAGGCCTGCTTCCTTTTCATTAATGGAGTCATGAATTTGGGTGCCGGAAAAATGATTGACAAGCAGGGTATGCCAGTAAAGTACCTTTTTTATTGTGCTTGGGTAAACTCTGGACTTATCCAATTCGGGGATTAACTGTTTGAAAAATTCAAACAATATTTGCTCGGAGGCACCATGCGAAGGTACCAATTCAACGTCATTCAGCAATTTGAAAACTTCAACAATGGGAATGCTTCCTTTTTCAAGTGCCAAATCAATGTTGCCCAAAGCTGCTATCTTGTTTTTCGCATTGGAGACAAATTGAACCACACCACCTGCTATTGGTTCGACTAAGAAGCCCGTTCTGCTATGTGATCTGAGAAGGTAGAGTCCCGGCAACCCGGTTACTGCTACTACACGTTGAAAATTTAGTTGTGTTGTTTCCCAGCCCATTGCTCTACTTTTTTGATAATCCATTCATATCGTTTGTTGATGAGGTCAATGGCTACTTTGGGGAGGTTAATTTCTATGGGACTGTATGAGATCTCTCCTTCTCGAATGCGGTGTGAAAATTTGTAATTGTATGCTGCATCGCTTTCAAAAGTGGTTTGTTTTAGCTGACTGAAATCATAGGTGCGTTTTGGTTCATCAATGAATTCATGCACCTGGTCCATCGCTGATTGAGGATCCTTACATAACTGCTGGTAACGAAGAATGAGGATACGTTCTCCGTCACCCATGTTGATGGCATCTTCCAGCAAAGCAACAGGGGTGGACATGAGAGTGAAATTATTGCTAACAAAAGTGTCCACCCTGTTGAGGAGTGTGGCAAAGCCCGGTTCGTTTTGAGGTTCATCAATGTTTTCCATCAGGATCGTACGTTGATACTGTGATTCAATGGATTGAAATACTTCCACAGGATTGCGATAGCAAAAAACAATTTTGCAATCGCTGTGGCCCATGATTCGATCGATGAGTGGAAGTTTATTTACCCACCCGCGATTCTTATCAAAAACAACTCGTTCATTTTCGAAGTAGGCATACAGGTAAGCCCTAATCCCGTGGATAAGTCGATCGGATTCTTCTATGCGATCCATGTTCTTGTAGGATAGGTTGTGGCTGAATACTTTTCGCATTTGCAACACCATATCAAGTGTTGGCGAGGTAGGAGTTGCGTGAAATCCCTCCGTCATGTTTAAGACGTTACAAAGCAGCGTTGAACCACTTCTTGGGAATCCACAAATGAAGTTTAGCTTCTCCATGGATGATTTTCTAGTCCGCTGATTGGACGAGGTGTGGTTTGATGAATATTTCAATTTGGTTGGGTTTTTATAAGTTGTGGGTGAAGGTACGGTTGGTGGGTATTGTTCGCTCTTTTTGATGGTATATAAATGATATACAGTCAGAAATTTTCCTTCTTTTTCCGTTTAAGCACGATTGTGGAAGATCCCGGAT